>JAHEJX010000202.1 GCA_024638645.1 Actinomycetes bacterium | reverse complement strand
TGCAACAAGAATTCTTAGGTAACCTCGACCAGCCTCACACGGCGGCGGCCAAATCATCGTCTTCACAACAGGAATACGCGCCGGCTACCAGGATGATATGAATCCGGCCAATCGAGTGCCAGATCTGAGCTCACTGCAAGGCCATGCCTTCCAGTTGAGGGTGGCGACATCACGCAGGTCAGCGCAGCAGGCACTGAGCGAGAGTTTGTTTTCGTTGCGGTGGGAGGTTGGCGGGGCGAGTTGACGGTAACGTCGCTGGCAAGCGGAAGGGAGCTCGTTCGTGCCGGTCGTCGAGGTACACAAATTGACGAAGCGATATGGTGATTTCGTAGCAATAGAGAACGTTGGCTTTACGGTCGAAGAAGGCGAGATATTCGGGATCCTGGGACCGAACGGGGCGGGAAAAACAACGACGGTGGAATGCCTTCAGGGCCTCCGCATGGCAGACGAAGGCGAATTGCTCGTCCTGGGGCTTGATCCTCGTCGGCACCCGGACGAGGTCCGACGACAGATCGGATCTCAGCTTCAGGAGTCCGCTCTCCCTGACCGGATCAAGGTTTGGGAGGCGCTCAAGCTCTTCTCGTCGTTTGCTTCGGGCGGTCCAGCCTGGGAAGCCGTATTGGACCAGTGGGGACTCTCGGATAAGCGAAACTCACCTTTCGGCAGTCTCTCAGGCGGACAGCAGCAGCGGCTGTTCGTTGCCCTCGCCGTGGTCAACGCTCCCAAGCTGGTGTTCTTGGACGAAATGACGACCGGGCTTGATCCGATGTCGCGCCGGGCAACTTGGGACCTTATTCGCCAGATCCGCGCGGGTGGTACCACGGTCATTCTCGTCACGCACTTCATGGACGAAGCCGAACATCTTTGCGATCGGGTCGCTGTCATCGACAAGAAGCGGGTGATCGCCCTGGACACACCAGCCCGTCTCATCGACGAATTCGCGGGAGAAACCAGAGTCACGTTCTCAACCGATCACGCCGAATTGGAGTTTCTGAGCCGATTGGACGAGGTTTCCACAATCGAGCGGAAGGGCCCAAGGGTCATCGTCACGGGTCGCGGACCGCTGCTGGCTCGAGTCGCAGCCGAACTATGGACACAGGGCCTCAGCCCCATTGATCTCGATGTTGATCGAGGCTCTTTAGAGGATGTCTTCCTGGCGATCACCAAGACAGATTCCTGACGTGCAGGCGATGCTGCGATTGGCATGGGTTGAGCTGAAGCTCTTCTTGCGGGAGCCTTTGACGGTCGTGTTCTCCCTCGCGTTACCGCTCATCATCCTGTTCGTCCTGGGCGGTGTATTCGGAAACCAGCCGTCAGGACCAGGCGATGATGTCGTCTACCGGGGCATCGGTGCAATGACCTACTACGTACCCGCCTATCTGGGCCTGGTTGCCGCTTCGGTCTGCGTTATCAGCATTCCCAATCATCTTGCGAGCAGCCGGGAACGTGGGGTATTGAAGCGTTTCCATGCCTCAGCGGTCAGTCTTGGTGCAGTAGTCGGGGCCGAAGTCATAGTGGCTCTGGTGATATCGGCCGTCAGTGGTGCGTTGCTGGTGATCGCAGCAAGCTTCGTCTACACATTCGATGCTCCGCAATCCCTCAGTGCTGTGGTAGGGGTATTTGTGCTTGTCACGCTCGGATTTGCTGCGTTTGGAATTCTCCTCGGCGCCGTGTTGCCAACCGCGCGTTCAGCACAGTCAATCGGGATGCTCGTGTGGTTCGTCATGCTGTTTCTAGGAGGGGCCGGACCTCCTCCCGAGGTGCTGACCGACGCCATGCGCACGATCGGCGAATTCACACCACTATGGCATGCAGTCCGGATGATGCACGATGCTTGGCTCGGTCTGGACGCCGGTTTGTCTTGGCTCGTGTTCGGCACCATAGGCATTGTCAGCGCACTCCTAGGCGTCATCCTCTTTCGATGGGAGTAGCAGCCGGGCGCTATTGCGCCGACGCAATCTAGGCCACAGAGTCTCGTCCTATGTCGGAGAACAAAGTGAATTCGGGAAGAAAGGTCATACGCACCATACCGGTGGCGCCGGCGCGATGCTTTGCAACGTTGATCTCGGCGATGCCACGGGTTTCGATGCTTTCAGGGTGGTAATACTCGTCGCGATAGATGAACATGACGATGTCGGCGTCCTGTTCCAAGGCGCCGGATTCACGCAAGTCGGAGAGCATCGGTCGCTTGTCCTGGCGCTGTTCCATCGCCCGGTTGAGCTGAGACAGAGCGACGATGGGGACATCCAACTCGGTTCCCAAAGCCTTGAGTCCCCTGCTGATCTCCGAGATCTCTTGCTGACGGTTCTCGGACCGGGACCCGGCTGACATGAGCTGTAGGTAATCGACGACAACGAGGTCCAACCCGTGGGCCCGCTTCATCCGCCTGCATTTCGCCCGCACCTCGGTAACCGTCAGCTGACCAGAATCGTCGATGAAGATCGGGGCTTCGTGGAGGCGTCCGGCCGCCCTCGCCACCGACTGCCAGTCGCGATCGGTCAAGTTCCCTGCCCGAAGCTTCATCGAATCGATCCGACCGACGGAGCACAGCAAGCGCTGAACGACCTCCTGACGACTCATTTCCATGGTGAACATGGCG
>JAHEJX010000028.1 GCA_024638645.1 Actinomycetes bacterium | reverse complement strand
AGGTGTGCGCCACCTTCTTGGAGCACATCGACTGGTCGCACTCGCCGGGCGCGCCCTGGGAGTTGCTCGAGGAGGAGTCCTGGTTTGGGAAGGAAGCGCGCAAGCTCAGCGAACGCGTCCAGGAACACGCCATCCACATGACCTCGGAAGAACTGGCAGCGACGACGGAGTTCCTCGTTGCCGTCATCACTGAGGCCGATGATTTTCAGGAAGGAACGCCGGACGCAGGTGCATACCTGGGCGACGCCTTCCTCAAGGCGAAGAACATCCTCGCCCCGTAGCTGCCCTTTCTACGCCTCGGTTGTGACAAGCACTCCGCCCATGCGGGCAACTGCATGCACGTTGAGGCGTGGGGCGTCTTCCGGCAGGTTCTCGATGGGTGTGACCCTGGCCTCGCAACCCCCGGCCTTGGCTTCTGCATCAACGTCCACGGCCCACTCCTCCGCCACGAGCACGCGGATCCCGCCCATGGTTGCGGTCAAATCGAGATAGGCCCCATTGGCATCGAGCGTCGCCTTTCGCAGGTCGAGATCGACTCCGCCCATGGCTGAAACCACGGTGCCGGATTTGAGGTCACGAGACTCACTTCTGAACTGCTTGCCCGTCATGATCGCGGCGAGCTTGAACTTGTCGCTCGCCTCATCCCCCGTCGTCATCTTCTTCGAGAGGATCTGGCCGATGATTCCCGCAACGACCTGGATGGCAGCGAGCCACGCCATGATTCGCAGCAACTTGCGCATGTGCACCTTCTTTCAGCGCTGGCACCAATGCAACCACAGTCTGGGGCGAAATGGTTAGAGGCTTACGGACGCGATCGGCGTACTCTCGGACAATGGACCAGAAACGCAGCCTGCAGCGATTGGCGGCGGCCCGGGTCGCGCGCTTGGCGACTGTCGATTCGAGCGGACTTCCCCATATCGTTCCGTTGGTATTTGCGGTTGCTGACGGCAAGGTTTACTCAGCGGTCGATCACAAACCAAAGCGTTCAGCAAATCTGAAGCGGCTCGCCAACATCGCTGCCAACCCGCGAGTGGCTCTCCTGGTCGATCAGTATGACGACGATTGGTCGCAGCTCTGGTGGGTGCGCATCGATGGCAGCGCATGTGTGATCGAAACGGGCACCGCGTGGGAGCAAGCCGTCGAGATGCTCGCCCACAAGTATCCGCAATACCGGGGGCAACCCCCGACGGGCGTCGTGATCGAGATCACGATCGAGGGAATCTCGGGCTGGGCCGCTACGCCCTAACCGGTGCCCTCGAGTAGGCCAAGCGGATCACGCCAGTTGGGGAAGTCCGGGGCGTCTTCTTCCCAAGCTCTGAGAAATGCCGTGATCGCCTCGATTTGCTCCGAAGTCAGCGGACCGCCGAAGTCGAGTGAGTATGCGCTCATCTGGCTCCCGGGTACTCCGACGGCAATCAAAGAGTTGATCTGCTCGTCGAGTGCCGATGCCAGGAATTGCTGCGAATTGAGGGCCGGTCCGATCCCGCCCTCGCCGGTCACGCCGTGGCACGAACTGCAGTTGAGGTTGTATATGCCCCCACCTTGGGCAACCAGGCTTGCCTCCTGCACTGCGCGAGCGTCCGCCCGCGAGTTGGGCTCATAGATGCGGTAGATCGGAAAGATCAGGACCATGACGACCATGATCAGCAGACCCCACTTCATCCACTCGTTGGTCTCATGTTCGAGGGCGGGATCGGGGGGACGCTCAGGCATGGGAACTCTCAGTGCAGGCCGGGCCCTTGGGCGGCTCGATAATCGTCTCGGTTCCCGGTGGTGCCCCGGTGATGAACTCCTCCGTGTTGATCTCGATGACACCGTCAACGACCTCAACTGCGTACTTGTCCATGCCGCGCGGCGCCGGGCCAGCCAGGAAGTCACCGGCCCGGTTGAAGATGGATCCGTGACACGGGCACTCGAATTGACCGCTCGAGTCGCAGAAGGGCACACGGCACCCGAGATGGCTGCAGACCTCGGAGAGCGCCACAACCTCGCCCTCGATCTTGGTCAGGTAGGCGCGTGCCTGCGGCACCTCGATGACCGTGTTGTCGGGGACAGCGTCAGGGGAGACAGTCTTGATGCGAGCTCCAAAGCCGGCAGGGAGGCGAGGTTTCAGGAGGTCCCAAGAGGTCCAAGCCCCTGCGGCGGCTATTGCTCCGGCCGCCAATTTCCACGCGCGGCCCAGGAAGCTGCGCCGGTCCATCTCGCTCATAGCTCACCGTGCCATTCATTCCAGGGCCACACCCAGGACCAGTTGGGTCCGCGGAAGGCGAAGCCGACCAGAGTCAGCCCAATCCAGACCACGAGGAACACGGTGAAAGTGACCCTGGCGACTCGCCGCGTCTCCGGACTCAGGCTGAGGTTGCGATCGATGTAGGGAAGGGCGATGAGGCCGCCGATGATTGCTCCGGGCACAAGCACTCCGGCCACAAGAGGATGAAAGTGAGCCAACAGCTCTTGAAGGGCGGCAAAGTACCAGGGCGCTTTCTCTGGGTTCGGCGTGTTCGTCGGGTTGGCAATCTCTCGCAGCGGCGCGTCAAAGAGCAGCGAAATCACCATCACTAGCAAGAGAACGAGCAGGGCAGCGACTGCGTGCCGGACCAGCAAGTGAGGCCACACCATCACGGTGTCGTCCTCGGACAGCACTTTGCGATCGCCGACCGCCGGCTTGCCGGGGACTACACCAAGGACACGGTGGTTGTCGATGACGACGGGTTCCTTGTCGTCCATCACGACACCTCCTCTATGACTGGTTCCGCTGCGATTGACCGCTCCGCGGCATCCACCGTCAACATGGCGTCCTTGCGCCAGCGCCACATGTGCAGCGCAATGAGAAACACCATGATCGCCGGCAGCACAGCGACATGGAGTACGTAAAAGCGGACGAGGGTTGCGGAACCGACTGAAGGCCCTCCGAGCAGAATCTCCTTCGTGGTTTCGCCCATCAGCGGGACGTATGAAGCCATCGAGGTGCCGACGGTCACCGCCCAAAACGCCAACTGGTCCCACGGCAGCAAGTAGCCGGTGAAGGACATGAGCAGGGTGAGAACCAGCAGCACAACGCCAATCACCCAGTTGAACTCCTTGGGCGGCTTGTACGCACCGCGATAGAAGACCTTGGCCATGTGCGCGGCCACTGCGATCACCATCAGGTGAGCGGACCAACGGTGCACGTTCCGGATGTACTGCCCGAAGGCGACGTCGGTCTGAATCGACTGAATGTTGCCATAGGCGTTGGCGGGCGAGGGCACATAGAAGAACATCAGGTATATACCTGAGATGATGAGTGACCCGAACAGCACCATTGAGGCGACGCCGAGAAATGCGCTGTAGCCGAACCGCAGTTCGCGCCGGCGCACTTTCACCGGATAGAGGTGCAGCAGGAAGCTCGACCAATGCGCAGCGGCGCGGTCACGCTCGGTGACTGCGTCCGGCAGCCTGAAGATCGAGCGGTAGGCCACCGAACCTTTGATCCGATCCACCACTCTCATATCGATGGTCCTCCTATACCGGCAAGCACGGGTTCGGGTACTCCCACGCCAGTCCACACCCCCATGGACAGGGCCTTGGGCGGGCAACGCTCGATGCAGAGGCCGCAACGGATGCAGGCCTGCTCGTTGAGCGTGAGCGCGGTATGACCTACGGCGCCGCCGACTTCCTCGGCGGGAACCAGGTCGATCAGATCGAGAGGACAAACGTCGGCGCACAAAGCGCACAGGACACACTTGTTGACGTCGAGCTGGATGTTGGCGAAGCAGCGCAGGCAGCGCGCTGCCTCGCAGCGGGCCTGCTGCTCGCTGAATCCGAGCTCGACCTCGGCAAGGCCAACCCGACGATCGGTGGCCATTGTGGGGATGTCGAGCCGCTCCCACCGGTCATATGTGTCGTCGAACCGATGGAACTGAGCCAGCTCAACCATTTGTCCCTTGCGATCCTGGGGCCGCTCACCTGTGAAACGCTCGTGCATGGCTGAGGCGACCCGGCG
Source organism: Actinomycetes bacterium (assembly GCA_024638645.1). Classification (GTDB taxonomy): domain Bacteria; phylum Actinomycetota; class Acidimicrobiia; order Spongiisociales; family UBA5794; genus JAHEJX01. Next base: position 33,553 of record JAHEJX010000028.1, on the reverse strand, counting down.
ACCGTCTGCGATCGCCTCGATCAAGGTGCGTGGGCCGTGGGCAGCGTCGCCTCCAGCCCACACCCCGTCGAGAGAGGTGGCAAGGTCGTCGGCAACGCCAATGGTCCCGCGGGGCGAAAGCTCGACTTCTGTGCCGCCAAGGACCGCGATGTCGACAGCCTGGCCAACTGCCAGGATCACGGTGTCGGCCTCGAAAGTCCGGAGGTCGTCAGGATCGAAATCAGGCGAGAAACGACCGTTCTCGTCGAAGACTGACCTGACTCCGATCGTCTCGAGGCCAACAACCGATCCGTTCTCGACCAGGATGCGCGCCGGGCCCCGCCGATGGACAAAGTCGATAGCCTCGTGTTGAGCCTCTTCGAGCTCGAACGGCGAGGCAGGCATCTCCTCCTCGGACTCCAGCGCGATGACCGTGACATCTGTGGCTCCAGAACGCGCCGCGCTGCGAGCTGCGTCGAGTGCTTCCTGCAGACTGCGCTCTGTTGCCTGCTGTTTATCTACGATGCGAGCTGCTTGATAGTCGTCGCGTCGCAGTGCTGTCCGCGCCGCATCCATTGCCACGTCGCCTCCACCGATGACGATTACCTTGTCCCCCACCTCCACCTCGAAACCCTGGTTCACGTTGATGAGGAATTCGATGGCTTTGAGCACTCCGTCAGCTTGATGCCCTTCGATGTCGAGGCCTCTTCCGAGCGAGGCGCCGATTGCCAGGAACAGCGCGTCATGGCGACGGCGCAACTCGGTAAAAGTGACATCGGTGCCAAGCTTCGTGTCGAGGTGAACCTCAACTCCAAGCTCGACGATTGAGTTGAGCTCAGCTGTCAGCAGATCTCGGTCGAGGCGGTACTCGGGAATACCCAGCTTCATCATGCCGCCAAGTTGCCCGGTCGCCTCATAGACCGTGACCTTGTATCCCAGTCTGCGGAGATCGTGGGCACAGGCCATACCGGCAGGTCCGCCACCGACGACGCCAATGCTCTGTGGCCTGTCATCGATGGTTGGAGCCGCAACCTTCTTCCACTCGTCACCACCCGCCTCTACGCCGTACTTCTCCGTAACGAAACGTTTGAGGGCTCGAATGGCTATCGGTTGGTCGATCTCACCCCGGCGGCAGGCGTCTTCACAGGGAGCTGCACACACTCGACCGCACACGGATGCAAACGGGTTGGGCAGCCGGGCCGTCAGGTAGGCGCTGAGGTCGTCGCCGTCTGCGATCGCAGCTACGTAGGCACCGGCGTTCGTGTGAACCGGGCATGCCGCTAGGCACGGGATGTTCTCGTCGTAGAACTGCAGCGACATCAGATGATGTCCTCACGCTGACCCCGTCGCAATGCCCACAAGCCGAGCAGAAGCGCGCCGATCCACACCGCTGATGCGATGAGATCCCTTATCAATCCCCACGAATCCCCCGAAAACACGTCCTGATAGACGGACGGCGGCGAAGCCAAGAGGCTGGACTCGACAACCAGAGATGGGATGAAGACGGTGGCCACCGTGAAGTACACGAAGATGGCAAGCGCCTTGAGCCAGGTCTGGGCTGTCGAGAACGTACCCTGCTCTCGTTTTGCCACCGCAACGGGACCGGCGATCGCCGCCAGAGCGACTCCGGCGACACCGAATCCGGCAATCGCCGCCAGCACAGTAGAGAATGGAAGGCCGGTGCTCGCCGGTGGTGGAGTGCCGAGGTCGACTGGAGCTATCGGAATTGGCGCACCAAGACCCTCCTGAACATAGAGCATGAGAGCGTCGATCTGGTCTTCGGAAAGAGCCGCGAATGCCGGCATTGCGCCGTTGTAAGTGACGCCGCCGACCGTCAGCTCGCCTTCCCTACCCATCGTGATCACCGTGCGGAGGTACTCGGCATCCTGAACGTTTGGGTTGTCCAGCAGGGGTGGAAAGACGCCGCTGAGGCCGGCGCCGTCAGCCTGGTGGCATGCGGTGCAGTTCGCCTCATAGACCACTCGGCCTTCTGCGAGCAACCGGTCGCGACCGGAGTCGTCAGGAGGAGCCGGTTCTTCCGTGGCGAGCGCCGAGCCGAATGAGGCGAACACAAGGGCACCGACGGAGAGGATGAGCCAACGAACGGCGCGTCGGCTCATGGTGGAAACCTTCCCGCGACCATGTGGTGCGCCCTCCGCAGCATGGCGCCAAAGCTAAGGCTGCCGCAATGCTGCCAGTAGGGCCTTTCGGCCCCACCGGGTAGGCCGCAATGCTCTCGTGGCCAGGGATTTTGCAGACGAAACTGCCCAGAAGTCATCGGAGGAGGGAACGCGTGTCCGATAGGTCTACAGACGCGGCGTTTGAGGAGGATTTCAAACCGCGCGGGACGATCGCCATCGTGGCGATGTTCGTGGCCATGTTGATTCTCCTGTGGCTTTCGATCTACCTGATCCTCATCGTGCGCGGGGTGACCGTGTGAACGACTCCCCTGCTGCGCGCAAGGGCCTCGGGGCCGACCCATATGAGCGGCGCTGGATGATTGTGTCCCTTGTCCTTCTCATTGCGTTCATGGTGACCGTCACGATTGCGGGTTTCGCTCTGGGATTCCAAGTTCCGGGGGACGAGTCGAGGGTCGATCCCCGCACCGTCGCCGACTCGCCTCCGTGGAGTGAGCCCGGCCTGCGCGATCTCGGCAACGGCGAGTACGTGGCGTACGTGCTGTCCCGCCAGTACCTCTACGACCCGAACACGATCACGGTGCCTGTCGGAGCCACCGTCACCTTCTACGTGACATCTACCGACGTGCAGCACGGCTTCAAGCTGCAGGACACCAATGTCAACATGCAGGTGGTACCCGGAGAAGTGTCGAAGCTCACCGTCGAGTTCGATGAACCCGGTGAGTACAAGTACATCTGCAACGAGTTCTGCGGCATCGGCCACGCCGCGATGTTCGGGAGAGTCATCGTCGAAGCGGAAGCAGGAGGCAGCTAATGGTGCTGAGAGAACGCACTGATTACGAGGTCACCCGCGAGGACCGTCGCTTCGTTGGCGCCCACTTGTTCGTCGCCATCGTCGCTCTGTCAGTAGGCAGCCTCTTCGGACCGCTCCAGGCGTTCGAGTGGTCTGGCCTCGACCTGTACGGCTTGCTGGAGCCGATAGGGCTTGGCGACTACTACAAAGGTCTGACGATCCACGGTGTGCTCAACGCACTGGTCTGGACCACGTTCTTCATCACCGGTTTCCTGACGATCGTGATCATCAAGGGTCTCGGACGTCCGTTGCGTTACCCAAAACTGAATCGGATCGGGTTCTGGACCATGGTCATCGGCCTGGTCATGGCCGCAATCCCGATTCTCATGGGCGCCGCAACAGTCCTCTACACGTTCTACCCACCGCTCGAGGCTTCATGGGCCTTCTATCTCGGGCTCACACTTGTTGTAGTAGGCAGCTGGATCGAGGGCTACGGCTTCTACTTCACGATGGCGGAATGGCGCAAGGACAATCCGGGCACTCGCAGCCCGTTCATAGTTCTTGCGGCACTAATCACAATGGTGATGTGGCAGATCGCGACGCTCGGCGTCGCCGTCGAGATTCTCACCATGCTGCTGCCCGCGGCACTAGGAATCACAGCCGGCACTGACCCCGAACTCGGCCGCACATTCTTCTGGTTCACCGGACACCCTCTCGTCTACTTCTGGCTGCTGCCGGCCTACGTGTCGTGGTACGGGATGCTGCCGGCGCAGGCCGGTGGCAAGCTGTTCTCCGATTCGCTGGCGAGGCTTGCTTTTTGGCTTTTCCTGCTGCTTTCGATCCCGGTCGGTTTCCACCATCAGTTCGTCGATCCCGGCATACCGATCGGTTGGAAATACGTCCACGCAGCGCTCACATACGGTGTTGCCTTCCCGTCACTCCTCACGCTTTTCACCGTGGTGGCCAGCCTGGAATACGCCGCCCGCAAACGCGGTGGCAAAGGCCTCCTCGGCTGGATCCGTGCCCTCCCCTGGGGCAACCCCGTCGTGTCGGCGCAACTGTTGGCGGGCATCCTGTTCATGTTCGGCGGCATCGGCGGCATCACAAATGCCAGCTACAACGTGAACCTCGTCGTCCACAACACGGCCTGGATACCCGGCCACTTCCATTTGACGGTGGCCTCAGCAGTCACCCTCTCATTCTTCGGAGTGAGCTACTGGCTGATCCCGTACGTCACGGGCAAACCGCTGTGGACGACGCGGTGGGCCTCTTTCGTGAACTGGACATGGTTCATTGGCATGTTGATCTTCTCGAATGCCATGCATGTGCTCGGCCTGTTGGGAGCGCCACGGCGCACTCCACTCGGTGAGGCCCCCTATGTGCCGGAAGAGTGGTCCGGCCACCTCTTCCGAATGAGCGTCGGCGGCGCGATCCTATTCGTCGGTGTTGTGGCATTCGTGGTCGTTGCCGCCCGTACCGCCTTTCAGAAGAGTCGCTTCGCAGAGGGCGAGGGGGTCGAGTTTCCGATCGCCGAATCGATCCATGATCCCCAGGACACGCCGGAGTGGCTGGATCGGTTCAAGCCGTGGATCATCGGCACGATCGTTCTCGTAGCCCTGGCGTATGGGCCGCAGTTGATCGAACAGATCGGCAACGCCGCATACAACTCGCCTCTGATCTCGCCGTAGGTACGGATGGGGCACGAGCGAGGCGCCGGGATCCGCTTCACAGCGGCAGCCAAGTGCGCTGCCCGCCGTGAAGTCCCGGTACATGGTTGCGTTCTGGTCGACATAGGTGGGTGAATGAAACGGCTGGTAGCACTCGTGTTGATCGTGTCCGCATGCGGCGGCGGCAGCGCCCCCGTGACCGGGTTGGCCGCAGACGGGCAGGCGCTCTTCGACCAGCGTGTCCTGGGCGAGAACGCGGGGTGCGTCACCTGCCATTCGCTGCGACCCGACGTTGTGCTGGTCGGCCCATCTCTCGCCAGAATCGGCGTCGATGCAGCGTCACGGGAACCGGGGGTACCTGCAGATGATTACATCCGTAGGTCCATCACCAACCCAGACGGGTATGTTCTGAGCGGATTCGATGCGGGCCGGATGCCACAGGACTGGGCGGAGCAGCTAACGCCTACCGAGATCGATGCCATCGTCGAATTCCTGCTCACGTTGGGGGTCGACCGATGAGCTATGCGCCCGGCAATCGCTCCGCAGTCTCGACACCGTTTTCGGCCGCGCCGTCAGGACGCAGCACGCCCACCAGCATCGCGCCATCCAGGCGGTATTCGGCCGTTCCGCTTGCCTTCCGGCCAGAGGTCGAGCCCTCCCAGTCGACGGTCATGACACCATCGGCGACCGTCCCCGTGCCGGTAACCAGGGCACCCGTGATTATCCACCCCAGCGTGTATTGCTCACCATCTGCCCGGATGGTCAGCGAACCCGAGTATTCGGATCCAAAGGCATCTGTGCCGTTGACCAGCCATCGCCCGACGAACGGATCATTGCTGTCGGATAGGGGCTCAGGATTGGGGGCCGTGTACCAGGCAAAGACCGCGACAAAGACGACCAGGCCGATCACCCATCGCACACGGACCGATGGCAGGCGGAGTTCCACATGACCATGTTGGAAGCAGTCACCGAAGTTGTCGAACCAGGCCCCTCCGGAAGGGCCTGGTGGAGACGGCCTTGGCCTATGGCGGGCCTGTCGATGGCGCTACTACTCGTGCTTGGCGTAATGGCTTTCGCCGTCTTCGAACCCATCCAGGTGCTGCCTCGTATTCGCCTCGCCCCGGGTTTTTCCCTCACGGATCAGAACGGCATGACCTTGACCAGCGAGGACCTGCGAGGCGAAGTCGTCGTGTACACGTTCACGTACGACAACTGTCTCGAGCCCTGCGACTCACCAGAGTCGACCATGGCAGAGCTGGCCGAACGCATCAACGAGGTCGACATGGGCGCTACAGCGGTGCGCTTCGTCACTATTTCGTTCGACCCTGCACGAGACGACACAAGCGTATTGGCGCAACGCGCAGCACGATTCGGAGCGAATGGCACCGACTGGCTATATGCAGCTCCGCAGGCAGATCAGGTGCGCAATGTGGTCGGGGCCGGGTTCAAGACGTGGTTCGAGGAGCGCGACGATGGCTCATTCTCTTTCGACCCCGCGTTGATCCTCGTCGATGGCTGGGGCATCGTACGCGGCGAGTATCGCTACCAGACACTCGCTGCGGATGGCGACCGCATCCTGCGCCACATTGGAATCCTCGGGGAGGAGCTGCGCAACAGCCACGGCGCCAATTCAATCGCATACGAGGCCGCCCACTTCTTCCTTTGCTATCCATGACGGCGCGCCGCCTTTCCGTCATCGCAGCCAGCGTGTTAGTTGCCGCCGCCTTCGCCTGGGCATTTGTGATCCCGAACCTTCGTCCCCACGTATTCCACGGCGTCGTAATGCAGTCGCTCGCGGAGGCCCCCGCCATCGACCTGCAAGCAACGACCGGAGACCTTGTAAGCCTCGATTCGTTCTCAGGCAGTCTCGTGGTCGTCTACTTCGGATACACCCATTGCCCGGACGTGTGCCCCACCACCCTCTCCACCCTGAACAAGGCACTCTCTCGAATGGGCGACAAGGCCGACGACGTCGAGGTGGTGATGGTGACCGTGGACCCGCAGCGAGACACCGTCGCTCTGTTGGCCGAGTACATGGCGTATTTCAACGAGTCCTTCATCGGCCTTACCGGAAGTGTCGAGGACATCGCGACCGTTGCTACGACGTACGGTGTCTACTTCGCCGCCAACGAGGGCGACGGGGAGTCCGGATACACGGTCGATCACACAGCACACTTGATGGTCATCGATCGCGCCGGCCACCTCCGCCTGGTTCTTCCGCCGCACCTCGGCCCGGAAGAGATCGCCGCCGACTTGGAGTATCTGTCATGAAGCGCATTGTCGGGTTCGTTTCGGTCGCGGCGATTGCTGTGTCGGCCTGCGGGTCTCCGCCAGGTGTGGAAGCGCGAGATGCCTGGAGCCGGCCGGTACCACCCGTTGCTCCCGCGACTGCCGTATTCGTCGAGATCCACAACGGCACAACAGACGTCGTGACTCTTACCGGAGCCGATTCCGCAGCGTGTTCCGAGCTCCAGTTACACGAGACCGCCCTGGACGAGGCCGGCGTGATGTCCATGCGACCGCTGGCGGGCCTGGCGATCGCCCCAGGCGACAAGGAAACCCTCGCTCCAGGAGGGATCCACCTGATGTGTATGTCTCCGGACACAGCTCTCGAGGAGTTTGCGATCACGCTTCGCCTGCGCAATGCCGAAGACGTTGTCGTCGAGGTCATCGTCGAGGACCGCTGACGCCACTCCTTGCGTCCACGACGTTGCCCTTCCGGGATCGCCTAGGGTTCGGCGCCATGTTCGACAGCCTCGAGCTCTCAGCCCAAGAACGTGAACAGCTCACCCTCAGAGTTCACGAATACGCCCAGCGCTATCTGCAAGAGCTTCCGGCGGCACCGGCGAGCTGGGAGCTCATCGAGGATATGGCCGTGGCCACCCTCGCCGCTCCCCCATCCGACCACGGCGTACCAATAGACGAGTTGCTCCGCAAAGTCAGCGTTGCTCTCGAAAGCGGGATCAACACGGCGAGCGGCAAGTTCCTGTCGTACATTCCGAGCGGTGGCATCTACGCCGCGGCCGTCGGCCGGCTTCTCGGGGCCGTAGTCAATCGATACACGGGCGGCTCCCATGGCGCCCCGGGGCTCATCGCTCTCGAACAGGGTGTAGTCCGATGGATGTGCGACGTATTCGACCTTCCTGAAGCGGCGTCGGGCGTGCTGTTCTCCGGTGGTTCCACCGCCAACCTCACTGCCACGGTGGCGGCCCGATCGCGAATCGGCGACGATTTCAGCCACGGTGTTGTGTACGCGTCGGAGCGAGCGCACCACTCAGTCGTCAAGGCCGCCCGGATCGCCGGAGTCCATCCCGACCGGATCCGCGCCGTTCGGGCCGACTCCCAATTGCGACTCGACACTGCAGAGCTGCAGTCGGCTATTGCCTCGGACCTGGCAGCCGGCCTCGCTCCGATGCTCGTAGTGGCGTCGGCAGGGACGACGGATACGGGCACCATCGATCCGCTCGAGGAGTGTGCCGAGATCGCTGCGCAGGGCGGTGCCTGGTTCCACGTCGACGCCGCATACGGAGGGTTCTTTGCCTTGACTGCGCGAGGGAGATCTCGATTCTCCGGCGTAGAGCTCGCAGACTCCATCACGGTTGACGCTCACAAAAGCCTGTTTCTTCCCTTTGGAGTGGGAGGCCTCCTCGTGCGCAACGAGACCACCTTGATGGACGCTCTCGAAGGACGGGGGGCCTACATGCAGGACGTGCCAGACCACGCAATGGCCATACCCAACTACTTTGCGATGGGACCGGAACTCACCCGCCCTGCGCGCGGCCTCGAGACTTGGCTGGCGCTTCACCTCCATGGAGTGGACGCGTTCCGCAACGAGTTGGACCGCATGATCGATCTCGCCGAATGGGCCGCAGCAGAACTCGGACGCATCGATGGGATCGAGATCGCTGCGGAACCCGAACTCTCGATCGTGACGTTTCGCGCGGACGCAGGAGATGATGTCTCGCAGCGAATCGCGGCTCATATGAACGCGTCCCGCCAAGTACACGTATCGAGCACAACCATCAACGGTCTCTTCCATATTCGCCTTGCCTTCCTCAGTCAACGAACCACCCAAGACGTGGCAGCGACGGCTCTCGAGTTGGTCAGCGAGGCGCTGGCGAAGCGCTGAATCAGATCGCGCCGATCGTCGAGAAACGGCCGGAATCCGCTGTATTTGGGCCGCCCGCCGCTTATCCTGTCCAACAGCAGACGCGCACTTCGGATGCGCACGAGGGGAAGATGAATGAGTAGGGGGCGAAGAGCCGCCGGCCGCTTGGCCGTCGCTCTCGGAACACTGGTGACTCTGGTCGTCGCCGTGCCGAACACGGCGCTCGCATGGGATTCTCTCCGCCACGACAAGTGCATTGTCCGCGCCCACGCTTATGCGGCCGACGACCACCCGAGCATCACACCGCAAGAGGCTCAGGCCCGGTCAGATTGGCTATACGAACAATGCGCCGAAAACGATGCTGTTGAAGCGTTCGCCGAGGAGCAAGGATCGATGGCGTCGGAGCTGTTTCCGAACAAGGACCATGATCGCCACGCTCATCCCCTCCACTGCATGTCCCTGAGGGACAACCGTTTCGGGATGCACACCAATCACAACTCGGCGAATCCTCCCCCCGACCCGAACGGCCCTGGTGGAGCTGCGGCCATGAACATCCCTGGTGAGTTCATGTACGCGTTCATCAACGGCAAGGCTCGTTTCATGATGCGCTTCGTTGTGTGGACGATCGACGACCGTGACGGCAACCCCGTGACACCCGTGAAGGTCAATCAGCATCCAACCTACATGGGCACGCCCCAGGTGACGGTCGCCGTGCTCAACTTCTCGGAGGCCTATCAGCCGGTTTCGATTTGGGTTGAGATGCCGGACAACATGGCGGTGGCCAACATCGAAAACAGCGGCTTGCTCCCCGGGCGGCGCCTCACGTCTCGGACCTGGATGGAGTCGAAGTGCCACGACAAGCGCGACCCAACCGTCATCCCACACATGCTGATCGATCATATGCAAAACCTCGGATGGCTCGATGACAACGCCACGGCACAGTCGGCGCGAGCAGTGCGATTCGTCGCCAGCGGGGATCCGAATCAAGCGTCGTCTTGGGCACTCAGCGAAGTACCGGTGGAACTGCCGCCGTCCAGCCAGATCTTCACGAAGAACTCCTATAAGTGGTTCCACGATTCCGGCGTCATCTACAACGGCGAAGACACTCTGGGGCCGACGCTCACAGTCGACCACAACCCAGGTAACACCTTCCCCGGCCCCGACGTCACCCTGTCTGGGGAAGCGGTGGATTCCACTGCGGTCGATTCGGTGAGCGTCACCATTGAGAACTCGGCAGGGCAGTACCTGCAGAACAACGGCTCGTTCGGCACCAACCAGACCGAGCTGGCTACGACCCTTGGTTCACCCGGAGCGACATCTACGTCATGGTCGATCAGCGCGACGTTGCCGGTGGACTACTACGACCTCGAGGTGATCGGCTCCGACAGCTTGGGCAACACGTCCGTCCTATCGAACGCTGACTTCGAGGTCAATCCCAACGGGCCAGACACGGAAGTCCCGCTGGTCGATATGGACCACGCCATCAACACTCAATTCGTAGGCCCATCGGTCACCATCAGAGGGACAGCGTCTGACAATGTTGGCGTCACCGACGTGGAGGTGGAAATCAAGGATCGGGTCAGCAAGCAATTCCTGCAGCCGGACGGATCATTCGGAGCACGGGTCCGACTGCCCGCGACGCTCACCAGCCAGGGATCGACGAGTTCAACTTGGTCGATCACCGTCAACCTCCCGGCCGGCGGGTACAACATCGAGTCCTTTGCCCACGACTCGGCAGGCAACGAGGGCGACAACCCGACATGGAAGAAATTCGACGTTGTAGATGGACAGGCCGATGGAATCGACCCAACAGCATTCGCGGACCACAGCGACGGGGCTCAGTTCACTGCCCCCAACGTCGCCTTGTCCGGCTCCGCTTCAGACAATGTCGGTGTGGCATCGGTCGTCGCGACGATTGCGAACGGCTCGGGCGACTATCTCCAGGGAGACGGCGGGTTTGGGCCTTCTCCATTCGAGCTGAACGCCACACTCGGCTCGCCCGGCAGCGACTCAACCACATGGCAGCTCAATGTCGCCTTGCCGACGGACGGCTATGACTTGGAGATATACGCGCGCGACGCGGCAGGCAACGAAGGCGTTGCGCCCAACGCCGACTTTGTCGTAACCGACGGTGCGGACGTTATTGCGCCGACCGCAAATGTTGCCCATGCCAAGGACACGATCTTCACAGGCCCGGCGGTGACGATCGACGGTGTGGCGGCTGACAACATTGGCGTCGTAGCGGCCGCAATGAAGGTCAAGAACAGAGATACCGGACTGTGGCTGCAACCCGATGGCAGCTTCGCACCCAGGGTTGCGTGGCTCTCGGCCAATGTCGCCGGAGCGGGCTCGACTGATGTGACGCTCTCGATCAGCTTGACCCTTCCCAATGGGCGCTACAACCCCGTAGTCCGGGCATTCGACGCGGCAGGCAATGAGGGCACGCAGACAGCCTTCCGACCATTCGAAGTCGTTGGCGGCGGAGCCTCGGATACGTCTGCGCCGACGACCAACTTCGATCACGCCAGGAACACGGTCTTTGCCGGCCCGACCGTGACTTTGACGGGATTCGCCAACGACAACATCGGCGTTGTGTCGGTGGTCGTCAAGATCAAGGACCGCGACACTGGCAAATGGCTCCAACCCAACGGCACGTTTGCCAACGGCGTGTTCTGGCATGACGCCCAGTTGGACGATCCGGGGGCAGCCAACGCGGCGTGGTCGATCGAGTTCGATCTGCCTGACGGCCGTTACAACCCAGTCTCGAGGGCATACGATTCAGCGGGGAATGAGGGAACGCAGACGGCCTTCCGACCAATCGAAATCGTCTGATTCCTCTCCGGGGCTAAGGTCCCGCCCATGCCTTCACCAGACTTCACACTCACCGACCAGCACGGCGATGATTGGACTTTGTCCGAACATCTCGACGCCGCCGTCGTCATCTACTTCCTGCGCGGCGATTGGTGAGCGTATTGCAACGGCCAGCTGGTCAGCTTGGCTGCGCGACATGGTGAGCTTCTCAACGCCGGCGCCCGAGTCGTCGGCATCAGCATCGATACGCCCGAGATGCACGCAGCGATGATCGACAAGCTCGAACTGCCTTTCCCCGTCTTGAGCGACCCGGATCGGAGCAAGGCAATTGAGCCATATGGCGTCGCCGATCCAGTCCACCAACGCAACATTGCGATTCCGGCCACCGTCGTGATCGGCCCAGACGGCGAGGAGAAGTCGAGGACCGTAAGTCGCGACTTCGCCGACCGACCGATGGATGACGACATCATCGCGGCCGTCCGCGCTTTGGGCCTTCCTGCCACAACTCAGGACACACCCAAGCTCGGCCCATCCCAGCCGAGTCCGACTGCGTTCAAGGTCGAACACATGCTCCCCTACTACCGAGGAGCCCGGTTCGCCGCGATCGCAATGGGCGGGCGCTTCCCCGAGGCGAAAGACGATGCGACCCGGTACGTTTCTCAACTCGATCGGTACTCGGAAGCCGCCAAAGAGCTGTACAAGCGCAAGCACTCGACCGGCTAGCCAAGCCGAGTCTTCTAGCCTCCGCTCGTGGTGAGTCACCAACTTCGTGAGGACATCCGCAACGATCTGCGCGGACTGTTCGTTGGCGAGCGCACCATCGGCGATTCGTTTCTCGCCCCGCTTGTGTTTGTAGGCGTAAACGCCTTCACCAGCCTGGGGCCGGCTTCGATCGCCGCACTCGTCGTCGGCGCTGCCGTTGCCGGCTGGCGGATCCGCAAGGGCCAGGAGCCGATGTACGCCTTTGGCGGAATCGTCGCAATCGGCTTTGCGGCGGCACTTGCCCTGCGCAGCGGCAGAGCAGAGAGCTACTTCATTCCCGGGATAGTCGGGGCCGGCCTCGGCGCGGTCGGGGGCCTCCTCAGCGTCGTCTTCAAGAAGCCACTTGCTGCATGGTCGAGCCAGTTCTATCGGCGCTGGCCCTGGGAGTGGTATTGGCGTGACGACGTGCGTCCGGCATACACCACAGTGACGTGGATTTGGATCGTGTTCTTCGCGCTGCGGGCAGCGGTCCAAAGTGTGTTGTTCGCCCAAGAGCGCCCGGAGCTGCTGGCGGTCGCCAAGGTCATAACCTCCTGGCCGCTCATAGTTCCTCTCCTCATCGCAAGCTACGTCCTCGGCAATACCAGGTTGCACCGCCTGGGTGGGCCCAACGTCGAGGAGTTCATGGCAGGAAAAGAACCTCCATTCGCCGGCGGGCAACGTGGTTTCTGAGGCTCACCCGATGTTGGAGATCTTCGAGAGGGCTGCCTCGGGGCGCTTTCCGCCTGCAGACGGCAGCGTGGTGGTCCTCCCCCAGGGCGCCACCGCCGCGATTGTCGCATTCACGATGCACCACTTCATCCTCACCAACCTGGCCCCGGATGAGGTGCGCGGCGAACTCGATCCCACCAATTTCGCCGCTCCCATGCTTGCGCCATTCATCAGCTGGTTCGCATCCAAACTCGGACTCGAGGCGGGATTCTCAGACATCGTGCTCGCAACGGTGACGGCCACTGCGGGGTCCACAACGCTGCTCCGCCAGGACGCGGAGAACTGGAGCGACCACTCTCGGGTGGCCCGCGCTCTGCATCACCGCAGCGCAGTCGAATTGTGGGCAACACCAGACGGGCAGCAAATGGCGATCTTCGGATCGGGTGTGGCCGGCCGGTTGGAACTCTCGGTGGAACTCACTGCCGACCTTCGGGGGGAGGGCGCGGCGCGTGGGCTGATCGCCGAGGCCCTGGGGACCCGCTCTCACGGCACTGCAGTCTTCGCCCAGGTGTCGCCGGGCAACGTCGCGTCGTTGCGCGCATTCCTCGCAGCAGGCTTCAAACCAATTTGCGCCGAAGTGATCTTCGCTCCCCCCGAAAGCGCTACCGTCCCGGCATGAGAATTGGCATCCTTACGGGCGGCGGCGACGTCCCCGGGTTGAACCCATGTATCAAGGCCGTCGTCAACCGCGTGGCAAACGAAGGTCACGAAGTAGTTGGTATCCGGCGCGGCTGGGGCGGGCTCCTGTACACCAACCCCGAAGACCCCGCGACCGTAGCGGAGAACTTCCTGCCGCTCGACCCAGCTCGCGTGAGAACGGTCGATCGCACCGGCGGCACGTTCCTGCACACCTCACGTACCAATCCCGGGCGGGTTCGCAACAGCGAGGTCCCCGACTTTCTCACCGCTGAAGGCGAAGGACCGCACGACTTCACTCCGCACACGCTCAGGGTTCTCGAGTCGCAGGGCATCGACGTGCTGATTCCAATCGGCGGCGACGACACCCTGTCCTACGGGCTACGAATGCACGAAGAAGGCGTGCCCGTGATCGCCATTCCGAAGACGATGGACAACGACGTCCACGGCACCGACTACTGCATTGGTTTTTCAACCGCCGTAACCCGCGGCGTGCAGTTCATTCACAACCTGCGGACGTCGACCGGATCCCACGAGCGTATTGCGGTAGTGGAGCTGTTCGGCCGGTACAGCGGCGAGACCTCACTCATCACCGCATACCTCGCCGGCGTCGACAGGGCGCTGATTTCGGAAGTTCCTTTCGATGTTGACCGCCTGGCTGAGATGCTCATCGAGGATCGGGCATCTAATCCATCGAACTACGCCATGGTCACGATTTCTGAAGGCGCGTCCATATTGGGTGGCGACATGGTCCTGTCAGGCGAGGCCGACGCATACGGTCACCGCAAGCTCGGCGGGATTGGGCTACAAACGGGCGAACTGCTCAAGGAGCGCACCGGTAGCAACATCATCTACCAACAGGTGGGGTACCTGATGCGCTCAGGCTCACCGGATTCGCTAGACCTGATGGTTGCCACGAACTACGCCGTGATGGCAGCGGACTTGGCGCTCGAAGGCATGTCAGGACGTATGGTGGCGCTGCGCGGCGGCACATACACGGCAGTACCTATCTCGGTGACCAAGGATGGCGTGAAACGCGTCGATGTGGACGAGTTATATGACAAATCCACGTACAAGCCGAAGCTCCGGCACGTTACGGGCAAGCCGATGTTCCTCTACTAGCCAATACTCAATTGGCCCCTTCGGTTCGCAGCGCAAGATCGTTGAGCAAGCAACATCGAGCGCAATCCCATAGTGTTGAGGCGGGAGGTTCCGGAGTGGCGCAGCAACCTGTTGAGATGATCTTGCTCAAACAGTGGGCCGAGCACATGGGTAGCTCCGTGTGGCTGATGGATGCCGCAGGAAACCTCGTCTATTACAACGAACCGGCGGAGCAGATCCTGGGCCTGCGATTCGACGAGGCCGGCGAGATCAACGCCGATCAACTCGCCGAGCTCTTTCAGACGACTTATCCCGATGGGTCTACTGTCGCCACAGACCAACTACCCGTTGTCGTCGCGCTGACAAAGCGGATTCCTTCCCACGCCGAGCTACGTATCCACAACAGAATGGGCGAAACGAAGGACATCGAGGTGACGGCCCTGCCGCTGGTGGCTGCCGACCAGCGACTCCTGGGGACGATGGCGATCTTCTGGGAAACGGTCGGGTGAGGGCTCGACTCTGGGGTACTCGGGGTTCGTTGGCCCGGTCCGGCCCGGCGACTATTCGATACGGCGGCGACACTGCGTGTGTCCAGATTTCCAGCACGACGGACGATCACATCATCCTCGATGCCGGCTCGGGCATTCTCGCCCTTGGTGAAAACCTCATTGAACCGCCTGAACGCATCGACATCTTGCTGAGCCACTTGCACATGGATCACATTCAGGGGCTCGGCTTCTTTCAGCCTCTCTACTCACCGGATGTAATGGTCCACATTTGGGGCCCGGCGTCTGCGACTGAAGACATCCGCACCCGGCTCTCTCGTTACCTGTCGCCGCCGCTGTTCCCAGTGCGCCTCCGCGATCTGAGCGGAGTCGAACTGCACGATCTACCGCGCGGCGAGCTCGAGATAGGTTCGATCAAGATCACCACAGATTCGATAAGCCACCCTGGGCACACATTCGGATTTCGCCTCGAGGAAAATGGCGGCGTACTGGCGTACATGTCGGACCATGAGCTCGGGCTTGGCGGGGCCGGCTTACCTAACGATCCGCAGTGGACGTCCGGCTACTGCATTGCGGAGGGTGCGGACCTGCTCATCCACGACGCCCAATACACCGACGATGAGTACGCCGAACGCATAGGCTGGGGTCATTCGACCTTCAAACAGGCGGTCGAGTTCGCCGAGATGGCCGAGGTCCGCAAGATGCTGACGTTCCATCATGATCCAAGCCACTCAGATGCGTTTCTCGACGAGGTCACGGCATCACTCCACAGCAATACCGTCGAAATCGCAGGAGGAATGGTCGGGGGGCAGTTCGAGGTAGGCGCCTAAGCCCGTCGGCCCCTTGGGCAATCTTCACCCCGAGCCTTCGTCTGTTCCGTATAGAGACTGATGGATTTCGATGCAACCAAGACATTGACCGGCGAACCGCCATTTCGAGTTGAACGGCCCGTGATGACGCAGCAGTGGCTAGATCTCGCAGCGATTCACTGGCGGGTCGATTCCGCCGTCATCAACAGCAGGTTGCCCGGCGGTCTTGTTGGCGATGAGTTCGACGGCTCGGGTTGGGTGGGTCTCATCCCGTTCCGCATGATCGGCATCGGTCCGGGTAACGGTCCGGCAATCCCCTACTTCGGATCCTTCCCGGAAACGAACATAAGAACGTACGTGACCGGACCGGCCGGGCCCGGCATCTACTTCCACAGCCTCGACATCAGCAGACTCGCACCTGTGTTGGTGGCCCGGGCCAGTTATCGGCTCCCGTACATCTGGTCAGATATGGACATCCGGATGGGAGGGAATCGAGTCGAGTATTCAGCCAGGCGGCGTTGGCCGGGCCCGCGGGGAGCGAGATCGTCGGCGGTTCTCGAAATCGGTCGTCGGATCGACCGTCCCAGCCGGCTCGAACACTTCCTCTCGGCGCGGTGGGGTTTGTACACGATGCTTGGCAGACGCCTCGCATTCGCCAAAGTGGAACACGAGGCATGGCCGCTACATCAGGCTGAGCTGATCGGACTGCATGACGAATTCGCCGCTGCTGCGGGATACAGCGGATTGGCGTCGCCGGATCACGTCATGTATTCGCCTGGAGTGAGCGTTCGAATCGAGAGACCCCGCTTTGTCTGATCAGGCGAGCAGCATCGCGGTCACCAAAGCCCCGCGAATCGTCCACAGCGCGGTGCGCAACCAATTCGACGCAATGAGGCGCTCGATAAGACCTGAATCATGACCTCTCGACAAACGGCCGTGGATGGGCGCCTGCACCAGGGCGGTGAGTATCCACGCTCCTGCGAGCGCCGCCCCAGCCGCCAGGACCATCGCCAGTGGGACTGCCACAGGGCGCTCCCACAAAAGCCAGGCGCCGGTGACGATCTCGAGCGGCGCCGGCACGGCGAGCAACATACCCATTCTGCGGGTATGCGCGGACTCGAATGCAACGAACTCCTTCGCCGGAATGAAACGAAACGCCGGGTACACCACTAGCTGGACCACCCATATCAGGCCCACCATGAAGTACGTCGCCACGGCGTGGACGACCAGGACGGTCAACAAGGTTCCTCAGGCGGCGAAGTCGGCGGCAGCAAGCTCTCGCCTGCCCTTCTCCAGCGCATCGACGATGGTGAACGCCACGTCGCGTGGGTCGAGGCCCCTGGGGAGGCTGGGCGGTTCGCCTACCAGCGCCCTATGAATCAGACCTGTCTCCGTGTGCGGAGGCCGGGCGTCGAGAACGTGTATCCCCTTGCGGCGCAGTTCGCGACCGATGGCCCGAGTCATGAACGAAAGCGCAGCTTTCGCACCCGAGTACGCAGCCATTCCGGCCACCGGAGTCTCCGCAGTCAAGCCCGAGATGCTGACAACGAAACCGCCATCCATCTGGCGTGACGCCTCGCGAATCGTTCGGATCGGCCCGGTCAGGTTGGTCGCGATCAACTCGTAGAAGACGGAGTCTTCCAGTTCGTCGACGTCGCCAAATGCGACGGTGCCGGCTGCGTTGACGACGCCGTCGAGGCCGCCGAGCAATTGAGTCGCCTGCTCGACGACGTTGACAGGCCCATCGCGTTCGGTGAGGTCGGCAACGATCGTCGGCACGATGCCTCCAATAGCCATGGCGTTGTCACGAAGCCTCTCTTCGTTGCGACCAGACAGTGCCACTTTGGCCTTGCGCTCCTTGAGCGTGCGGCCGATCTCGCCTCCGAGCACGCCCGAACCACCCAGCACGAGCACTTTGGCGTCGCTCAAATCGATCGATGACACCCAATCCTCCTTATCGCATCAACGGCTGGCCCCGCTCCAGATCATGGGAGATTAGGGATATCT
Organism: Actinomycetes bacterium; assembly: GCA_024638645.1. GTDB lineage: Bacteria > Actinomycetota > Acidimicrobiia > Spongiisociales > UBA5794 > JAHEJX01. Next base: position 15,525 of record JAHEJX010000028.1, on the reverse strand, counting down.
ATGTGAGGTACAAGGTCATACACACGCTGTTCGGTACGGGCTGATACTCAGCAAAGGGCTCGCAGACTTCGAAGCCGCGACTTGCGTACATCGCCCGCGCAGGCGAAAAGGCCTCCATCGTGCCTGTTTCCAAGCTGATCCGGGTGCCCCCACGATCGATAGCGATCGTGATGAGATGTTCCAAGATCGCACGACCGATGCCCTTGCCGCGCTCGCTGTGCGCTGTATGCATCGACTTGATCTCGAAGTGCCCCAAGCCGAGATCGCGCAATGCGCCGATGCCGACAAGAGATCCATCGGTGCGCCGAACACTGTAGAAGGAGATGTCGTCGGCCTGGAGGCCTGCACCATCAAGAGCATGCACATGGCCGGGAGGCGTGACCTCATGGGCGAGGGCGAGATGCGCCTCGAGCAACTCGTGTACGTCTCCGGTAGCCGGATCGTCGTCACCAACGACAAAATCTGACGCCTTGTCCATTGGAGCATTCTCCCTTACCGTCCGTGAATGTTCGATATCTCAGACGTATTGCGGAACGAAGCACACGCCGCAAACGCAACTGCGTGGCTCGACGGGCTGCCCGACCTCGTGAGCACGCTCGCCGACGAATGGGAGTTCAGCGCAGTGCGGCAGCTCTCGGGTGGCACCGAGTCGCTGGTGATCGAAGTGACGCTCGCCGACGGAACGCCCGGGGTGTTGAAACTGCTTGTGCCCCGCTACGAGAATGCAACGGCCAACGAAGTCACGGTCCTCGAATTGGCCGCAGGCAACGGTTGTCCAAGGCTCTACGCCAGCGACGTCACGCGAGGAGCCATGCTCATGGAGCGGTTGGGGCGCCCGCTGAGCGAGTTCGGTCTGCCCATCGAACGGCGGCACGAGATCCTCGCCTCCGCGGCATCTCAACTGTGGCGAAAGGTGTTCGACGTCGACCTACCAACCGGCGCTGCCAAGGGCCGATGGCTCATCGACTTGATCCTCGATCTGTGGGAGTCACAATCCCGGCCTTGCACTGCAGCAGCCATCGAGCATGCCGTCGACTGCGCGGAGCGAAGGATCGCCGCGCACGATGACGATACGGCGGTATTGGTTCACGGAGACGTTCACCAATGGAACACGCTGCAAGCTGGTGATGGGTTCAAACTCGTCGATCCTGATGGGCTGCTCGCCGAGCCGGAATACGACATGGGCATCGTGATGCGAGAGGACCCAAACGAGCTGATTGAAGGAGATCCGTGGGAACGAGCACACCGCCTTGCCGGCCTAACCGGCTTGGACGCCGTTGCCATCTGGGAGTGGGGCGTTGTGGAGCGCGTATCGAACGGACTTGCCTGCTTCCAGGTCGACCTGCAGCCATTCGGTGTCGACACCTTGCGTGCTGCCGACGTGGTCGCCGCCCTGTAACTTGGCTGCCGTGAAATACGACGACGTTCTCGCCTACTCCCTCGCCAAGCCAGGCGCCTGGCAGGACGAGCCGTGGGAGGACCACACAGTCGCCAAGGTGGATGACAAGATCTTCGTGTTCATTGGCGAGGAATCCATCGGTGTGAAATGCGGCGCCAATCGGGACGAGGCGGACGAGTGGCTGTTGCGCCACCCGGACGACGCTTCCGTCATGGGCTACATCGGCCGCAACGGATGGAACGACCTGAGCACCGACGGCAAGATCCCCAAGAGTGAGCTACTCGAAGCCATCGACGACTCCTACCTGATGGTCGTCTCGAAGCTTCCCAAGAAACGCCGACCCGAACGCTGGGAAGAGGCCTAGTGAGCGACGATCGCCTGCGGCGGGAAGCCGAGTTCCATGACCACCTATACGCCCATGACCGTGACGCTCGCGCCGCAACGGCCAAGTACTACTCGGTCATGCAGCGGTGTCGTGACGACTACCTGCGCCGCATCTCGGAGGACGTCGCCGGCAAGTCGTTGCTCGAGTACGGCTGCGGGCCGGGCGGCCATGCTGCGGCGTTGGCAGCGGCAGGGGCGAGCGTGGTGGCGATAGATATTTCGACGGAGGCGATCCGCCGGGCACGCAAGAGACTCGACCCTGCCGTCGAGGTTCTGGAGATGAACGCAGAAGCGATGACGTTCGACAACGACACCTTCGACCTCGTGTGCGGCACCGGAATCCTCCATCACCTCGACCTGGACAAGGCGTTCGGCGAGATCAGCCGCGTCCTGCGACCAGGCGGCACCGCGTTCTTCATCGAACCGCTCGGACACAACCCTCTGATCAACCTATATCGCAGAATGACCCCTTCGATGCGAAGCGATGATGAGCACCCGTTGATGATGAACGACTTCGCAGTCGCGGAGCGATTATTCGCCGACGTCGGATTGTCTTTCTACAACCTCACGACGCTGGCGGCCGTGCCGCTGCGCAAGACGAAGCTGTTCGACCGAGCGAACCGGGCCCTCACCAGGATCGACGACACCTTGATGCGAGTCGTACCTTCCTCGAGGCGCTTTGCCTGGAACGTCTTGATTGAGCTGCAAACTGCTCGATAATTCACGCATCCTCGTTGACCGGCCCTCCTGTAATTGGGGCCGAGCTGGAAGACGGCACGAGTATGGCTCGTGTGCCCGCTCAGTTACCCACGATCCAGTTGTGGGGCAGAGTCTCATGACGAGACCGGACGACTACGACCAAGAGGACGATGTCGGCCGCGACGAGCACAAGTCCGAGACCGATCGCCGTCCCAAACGGCATTGGATCGGCGGCGGCGGCACCGTCAAACATGGCAAGAAACATACCCTCCGCGCAACAGAAGGTGGCGGAGCAATCCATCGCAGGTTCGCTATGTTGCACCGCAATGACCGCCTCAGATGTCGCTGGAGTGATCGCCGCCGTCACACATGACGGCAGGCGCGATGACGCCACCAAGCTGCTCGGGCTCATGGAGCAAGCCACCGGCGAGGCGCCCAGGGTGTGGAGCGCAGGCACCATTGGCTTCGGGCAGTATCACTACCGATACAAGACCGGACAGGAGGGCGACTTCTTCAGCGTCGGCTTTGCTCCCCGTAAGGACAAGATCACTCTCTACATCATGTCCGGGCTGCGCGGATTCGACGACATTCTCGAACGCCTCGGCCCCCATCAGGCAAGCAAGTCAACCGTGCACATCAAACGGTTGGACGACATCAATCAGAAAGTCCTCATCGAGCTCATCAGCGAGTGTGTCGCCCACATCGAACAGGTTGAGCGTGAGCTCGGTGCCATTCCTCGGATGGGCGACATCCCGCCGCGCCTGGCCGGCTGATACCCCAGTCCCGCAATGCCCGGGCCGAAAGTCTCTCCCACCACCTGATCGTCCGTCGGACAATGCGATCGGAGGAAGGGAGCCGGTTTGACCATCCGTGAGCCGAGGTCAGTGATCATCTTGGGAGCCGCAGGCAGGGACTTCCACAACTTCAACATGCTCTATCGAGGCAATGGCGAATTCAGGGTGGTCGCGTTCACCGCCACCCAGATCCCTGATATCGACGATCGTCGCTATCCGGCCGAGCTCGCTGGTCCCCGCTATCCAGAGGGGATCCCGATCCATCCCGAAGACAACCTGGAAGCACTCATTCTCGAGCACGGGGTCGACGTCGTGGTCTTCTCGTACAGCGACGTCAGCCACGAACACGTCATGCACCTGGCGGCCCGAGCCAATGCCGCAGGGGCAGACTTCCTCCTGCCAGGCGAGAGCACGGCCCTGCGATCGACGCGGCCGGTCGTATCTGTCACGGCTGTCCGCACCGGGGCAGGCAAGAGCCAGACGGCACGCAAGATTCGTCAGATCGCGGCCGCGGCCGGCACGAGGGTTGCTGCGATTCGCCATCCGATGCCCTACGGCAATCTGCTCATGCAGCGCCTCCAGCGATTCGCGACTTTCGATGACCTCGATGCTGCGGACGTCACCATCGAAGAACGCGAAGAGTACGAGCCGTACATCCGCGACGGTGCTGTGGTCTTCGCCGGCGCCGACTACGAGGCCATTCTGCGGGCAGCAGAAGCAGAGGCCGACCTGATCATCTGGGATGGGGGCAATAACGACACACCTTTCATCGTGCCAGACGTCGACATCTGTGTGGTCGATCCGCACCGGGTGGGCCACGAGCTGCACTACTGGCCGGGTGAGGCCAACGTGCGGCGGGCTTCCGCCATCATCATCAACAAGGTCGACACGGCAGACCCAGAAGCGACGACAGCGCTGCGCGCCACGATTGCACAGGTGAACCCGACCGCATCGATCACGGAGGCGGCGTCTGCGGTTCGTGTCGACGAGCCTTCGCTGATCACGGGCAAGCGTGTGCTGGTAGTGGAGGACGGGCCAACCACTACCCATGGCGAAATGGCATACGGCGCCGGTTTGGTCGCGGCCCAGAAGTACGGAGCAGCCGAGATCGTTGATCCCCGCCCCTATGCCCGCGGCTCGATTGTCGATGTGTTCGCCAAGTTCGGCCACTTGGAACGGATCCTCCCGGCAATGGGATACGGCGAGTCACAGCGGGCCGACCTTCGCGAGACAATCCACGCCGCAGGCCCCGACATCGATATCGTCGTCATCGGGACGCCGTCCGAACTGGCACGGGTGCTCGACCTCGAGGTGCCGAGTGTCCAGGTGTACTACGACCTGGCCGAGCAAGCAGGACCGTCGCTCGAGGAGCTGCTGGCGCCGCTGATAGACGCCGCATCGGGCTAGAGCGAGTGGTCTAGCCGAGAGCGTAGAAGAGACGGCGGCTCTCGAAGTCTTGATAGTCCTCGAGGATCAACAGCAGCGATTCGATGTCGTCGCGGCCAACGGCCCAGCACATGTTGAAACTCACTGTGGTGCCGGGTTCGACATCGCCCACAGCAGTGACATCGTCTGGGATCACCCCGCAGTAGGTCTCGAAACCCTCGTACGCAACGCGGGATTCGCCTAAGACTTTGCTCCTGATGTCTCGCCACGGATCGGCGCTTTCCGAGCCTTCGTTCGTGGCCTCGAGCCCAACCAGCACGTACGTGAATCCGGAAGCCGGCGGGTCGTTGAATTGGTTCTCCGCCAATATCGCCGCCGTCGCATCGAGATCGAGGGAGTTGACCGATACGCGCCAATCTCCCACCATTCCGGGGGAAGCCCGCTCTATTGGATTGCCGATGGAGCCGAGCGGCCCGCCGGCGACAATGGCCGGGATATTCGGCGGCACTGCGAGTGGAACTGAGCCGACGCCCGCGCGCAATGAAAAGACCGCGGCGTCGGACTCGCCGATCGTGAAGCCTTCCTCGACCACAAGCACGGCTCGCGCTGCGTCATCTGCTGCGACCCGATGGCACACCTTCCCCGCCACGGTCCCGCCTGGGAAGACTTCACCGATGAAGGCGAGGTCGCCTGCGATCACGCCGCACTCGGAGTCGATGCCTTTGTATAGGAGGTTGTCCTCGCCAAGCATCCAGTGGTCGATGTCGATCCACGGCCACGCAGTGTCGCCACCGATATATGTGGCTTCGATCCCTACCAGTACGAATTTCTCCCCCTCTGCAGCAGGATCATTGAAGGGGTTTTCGTCAACGACTGCGGCTTCTGCATCCGTGTCAACGGAAACCACTGTGACGATCCAGTCACCAACGACGCTCGGCGAGCCAAGCGCGACTGGATTGTCGACGGTGCCGGCCTCTATCACCGCTCGGGTAGTCGTAGTGGTGGTACTGCTAGATGTCGACGTGGGCGGGATCGTGGAGCTGGTTGTCGTCGGGATCTTGGCAACGCCGAGCGGCGCCCGTTGTCCCGTGGCGAGTGTCGTTGAGGTCGGAGCCGCGGTAGCCGTGGGTATTGGTTGCGCGTCGCCGCAGGCCGCCGCCACGAGGGCGAATGCGGCCATTCCCAACCGGAACTGAATTCGGCGCGACACGTCAGTGCAGTTATCGGCGTGCGAGAAGTGATCTTGCGCTCGATTTCGAGGCCCGACACCCCCCTAATCTCGCGCCATGATTGCCCCCACCAGCGCGTCGTTACTTTGGAGCTATAGGCCATCAGCTGTTTGATGCCGCGCAGGTCCGCGCCGACTCAAGACCACCCGATCTCGTAGAGGGGAACCGGTTCAGGGAAGCCTTTGAGCCCGATCTCGCCCATTCCTCGGAAGTGGATGTCCTTGCCGATTGCGAGATCGCGAACGGTTCCCGATGCCAGCGTCTGCCCACCTGCAGCATGGGCGCAGATACGAGCTGCGAGATTGACGGACGCTCCGAAGAGATCGTCACTGTCCTCGACGGGCTCTCCGACGGTAAGGCCGATCTTCAGCGCAAGGGGGCCGGAACCTCCAGTGGAACCTCGCTGGATCGCAATGGACGCATCCACCGCCCGAATCACAGAAGTGAAGCTGGCGAACATGCCATCACCGGTGTGCTTGATTATCCGACCATCGAAGCTGCTCAACGCGTCGCGCACTACCTCGTCGTGGCGGCGGACGAGCTCCATGGCCGCAGCGTCTCCCTGCGTTGTGGAAACAACGGTCGACCCTTCGATATCGGTGAACATGATCGCCCGCAGCGCGGTGTCGGCCTGCCCTTCGACTATTACGCGGTCGTTCTCGTCGGTTTCGGTGTAACCCATGAACTGAGCCAACGTCGGCCCCCCTACCTCGATGACGTCGTGCGGCATGAGCCCGTGGGCTGCTTTGTGACATTCCCGCATCGATTCCTCGTCCGGCGCTTCCACAAGGCAGAAGGCTTTGCCGCTCGGGTCGGAAAACCAATAGCTGAGGAAGCGGACGCCGTACTGGTCTTGGAGGGCGAGGTCACGCTGGTGCGCAGCAGCTACATCATCGGGAGTGGCTTCCCCAAGCCCTGGGTGGACGTCCATGTATAGCGGCATGGGCTGAGTGTACGTAGGTGGGGTGGAGATCGCCTCAGGCCTCGAGCTGGCTGTGCAGCTGGAGCCGCTCGACTCGGCGGTGTTCGATTACAAGCACGAAGAACATGATGACGACCACGATCGTGAGCAATAGGACCCCTTCTAGGGAACCACCGAGAAACAGCAGTGCGGCGATGACGATGGCGCCGATCAGTCGCTCCCTCGCCTGAGCCCTGAAGGCACGCCACACGGCGACATAGACGCCGATGAGGAAGAGGAATAGGCCGCCCGCGAGCATGAGCCGAAACTCGAGGTGTACCGGGTCGCGAGGATGTAGCGCGATTTCCTCGAGCGCTGCGGCGGACAAGATGATGCCGGCAACGAGCGGGGCGTGTGCCCACGTGTATACGTCTCGAATGTATTGCCCAGCGTTCTTCAGACTCAGCTTGGATGCGGCGAACTCGAGACCCGGACTCGGCCGATCGAAATACGCCCACCACAACAGACCCGCAAAGCCTCCGGAAGCCAGGAGTGCCGAAACCGTGGCGAAGGCCAGGCCATCACCCTTCTGCAGAGTGGCGACAACCGGGATCCCGATCGCCACGATCACCTCCCCCAGGGCAATGATGATGATCAGGCCATGCCGTTCCGCAAAGTGACCGGCCCGCACGATCCACTCGCCTTCGGCCGCCCTGACCATGGCCCAGAGCACAATGGCTGCGGTGCCCAGCCAGAATGCCAGCCGGGTCGTGCCGTCGAAGAACGACCCGACCACCAAGACCGCAATCGCAATTGCGTTGGGTCCGATCCAGCTGAAGATGGCCCTGCGGTAGTCGGTGTTTTCGGTGATGCCGAGCGTCTGCATCGCGAACCCGATGAGCATGATCCCGGTGAGAGCAACCGCAAACACATTGCCCCCGCCTTCGAACGCCGTCGACGTTGAAGCGGCCATCGGGATACTGACCACGGTTGCAATCAAGAACAGGGCACGCACCGGCCGCCCGTTTCCAGACACGGCGTTGGCAGCCCAGGTGAGTTGCTGCCACGGCAGCCACAGCAGGCCGAACAGAAGTGCCGCCTTGCCAACTCCGGACCATGACGGATCCTCGATCAGGAGCGCGACTAGCTGGGAAAAGGCGAACACGTAGGCGAGGTCGAAGAAGAGCTCGACCGGATCGGCGGTGAAGTCCTCGGTCAGCGGCGGTAGCTCAATCCCCTTCATGAGACCCGAGTGTACGGAGAACAATCGCAGCTTGGCACGGTCGCCACTGCAACCCGGTTGCAACGAAGCTGCACCACAGCATCAAGGCTGCGTATGGAGAGTTGATGGTGTGGACTGATCCCTCCGGATCAGGATCAAGCAAGGGGTCGCTCATGAGCACGCAGCTGAAGACAAGGCCGACGGAGAGCCCGACTCGGGAAAGGCCCGCCATACCGCAGGAGGTTGGTGTTCCCGATCTCGGCAAGGCGCCGGTCGCCCGCCGTACTAGCGGATGGGTTGTCCTCATCGCCGCCGTGGCGGTGGTCGCGCTGAGCCTTGTTGCCATGGCGGCACTTACGAACGACACGACTTCGAGTGCACCCGACTACGTCCCGGCGTACGACAGCCCGGGCGGCAACTCGCTGCTCGTGCCCGCAACCGGCACTGATGCATATCTCCCGGCGCACGACAGCCCGGGCGGCAACTCGCTGCTCGTGCCCGCAACCGGCACTGATGCATATCTCCCGGCGCACGACAGCCCGGGCGGCAACTCACTCGACATCCCAACCTTTGCGTTCGGTGTAGACGTCCTGGCCTTCGAGGGCCCGGGCGGCAACTCGCTCGCCATCCCGTAGAGACAAGTGAGGGGGTAGCCGGTCAGAGGTCCCCAGTCAGGTTGTCGGCGCCAGCCTCATTCGAATGCATGAGTGACCCTTCAGCCGAACGGCGTCGATGAACGCGGAGCGACCTCTGACCGGCCCGCTGCGTATCTAGCTCCGGCGTTTTCCCTGCTCAGCGACACATTTGCCAGACTCATCATCTATGTTTACACAGTCGGAACCTCGATGCCGACCCATGGATGGCGGGTGTGGAGCCATCTGAACAGTCGGCCGGTCGGGGGTGCTCGAGATTCGAGTCCGATCGATGGGAGGGCGATCTATGAATCGCAGACGGGGAATACTTGTACTAGCGCTGTTCCTTGCCGTATGGCTGATACCAGGTACAGCGATGGCAGATCCACCGGACAACGACGACATTGCCAATGCGGTCGTTATCGATCCCGCGGCGCTTCCCTACCAGGAAGTGCTGGACACGTCGATGGCGACAATGTCTGCGGAAGAGCTCGCAATCGCGCAACAGTGCCAGGGTCCGCCTGGCTACGCGGCAGGCGTGTGGTACTCATTTACGCCGACCGCGGATATGCAATTGCGTCTCTCTGCTGAGGGTTCGGACTATGGCGTCGGCTTTTTGATCTACACGGGGGGCCCCGATGCGCCAATGCTCGAGGGTTGTGCACCGTTCGATGTTGACTTCCCTGTGCCCGCTGGCTTGACGATCCACATCTTGGTCATCGACGACCAGGGTGCCGGCCCAGAAAGCAATGGCGGAACCTTGCACTTGTCTGTGACGGACGCCGGAACAGAAATCTGCCCAGGGCTCTTCTCCAACGGACAGATCGTCAATAGCGGCGGCAACCTGATCATGGGCACCGAAGGCGATGACGTGCTCGAGGGCACGCGTGGTCGAGACATCATCATCGGCCTTGACGGGCACGACACGATCCATGGCCTCAGGGGCGATGACGTCCTGATCGGCTGTGACGGTGACGACCACATCGACGGCGGACCTGGCAACGACGACATCCATGGAGACGCTTTTGGTTACTTCGGGAATCCCAACTACGAAGGCGGCGGCAACGACTTCGTTGAGGGCCGCGGCGGGCACGACAGCATTTCCGGCGGTGCCGGTGATGACGTTCTACGGGGCGGGTTCGGCGACGACTTCGTCGTCGGCCACCAAGGCGAGGATCTCGTCAAGGGCCATCGCGGCGACGACGTTCTGCTCGGCGGTTTCGGCGATGACCGAGTCGAAGGTCACAAGGGCAACGACTTCGTCAACGGTGGCTGGGGGAACGACTTCCTCAAGGCAGGTCGTGGTGACGACTTCCTGCACGGAGCGCCACCGGCGTTCGGACCCGGCGACGATGACCCAGAGCCGGACGCAATCGACGAGTGCCTAGGCGGACCTGGAGCCGACGGTGCGGTCTTCTGTGAGATCGTGCGGGGCGTGCCAAGTCCCCCTGCTGGAGTTCTCCAATACCCGTCGCTGCAGCGGTTCACGACGCAGTACACGAGTAGGTGACCTTCACGCTCGCCAAGTAACTAGGAGTGAGGGGCGGTTTCCGCCCCTCACTCTCGTCTCTGTGAATAGGTTGGTTCGACTCCTTCAAGGCAGGCGCACGCCGCTGTGGCGGTTCTGCCTAGACAGCCCCTGAAATGGATCTGTCCGCTGTAGTCGAGGTCGAACGGCGGGCCTGTGAAAGTTCCGTTGCCGTGCAATTCAGCGAGACGCCGACTCTCGCACAGTCACCAGTGCCGTCCTTGATCACCTGGCGAGCATGGGCAGCGCTAGCGAGCCTTGAACCAGGCCGCAGTCGCGGCGATCCCCTCGTCGAGTGGTGTCGGGTCGCTCCAGAAGCGTTCCGCGAACTTCGAGTGGTCGACTAAGAAAGGCCGATCCCACTGATAGAGCATTTCCTTGGCCTCACGCACCTGCTTGTTGAATAGGCCGATCATCGACATCATCAAAGGCGGCGGCGCCTGAATCTTGAGCTTGACGCCAAGGCGTTCAGCGAATTCGGCCAGAATTTGGCGAGTGGTCTGGACCGGGGCGTTGGGCACGTGCCAAGCCTCGCCGAGCACCTCATCGCCTGCGTCGGCCACGTCGACGAGCGCCCGGCCGATGTCGGGCACATACGTGTACGCATGAGGCTGATCGGGGTCACCGAAGACCTGGGCGGCCTTTCCCCGAATCATGCGTCCCACCGAGAAGTCGCCGAGTGCAGCGAGCCGCACGCCGGGTCCATAGAAGTCACTCGCCCGCACCGCTGCGGCTCTGACTCGCCCGACGCGGTGTGCCTCTTGCCACATCCTCGTGATCTTCGCCCGCACGGCCGGCTTGTCTCCGTAGTCGGTAAGCGGCATGTCTTCGGTGCGCGGGCCTGCGACGGGCCCGTACATGTAGAGGTTGTCCATGAAGATGAACGGGGCCCCGGCATACTCCGCGCCGCGGAGCATTCCCTCCATCAGAGGCGGGAACAGCTCCGGCCAGCCGTCATATCCGGGGAGGCCGACGCACCCGAAAACGACGCTGGCACCCTCGCACGCTCGCTGCGAGCCGGATGGGTCTGTGATATCGGCGGCAACGACTTCGACGCCGACTGGTACGTCAGCTCTGCCACTGCGGGTGACGACCCGAGTCGGCCGCTTGGCCGCGGCGAGCCGTTCAACCACGGCTTTTCCGGCAGGCCCGGCCCCAAGTACGACGTTGAACTCAGTCATGTCTCTCCAAGGTGCGACGGCTTCGACAGTACCGGATCTGATCGGCTCGCAAGTAGTTGGGGGTATTGCAGCCTCGTGAGCTTCACTGCTCTGACCGGGTAACAGCTAAGGAGCCTGCTTGGCCAATTCGGTAGCGTCCTCGAGGCTCAGCTCGCGCCCGGCTCGACGGGCGTCTGCGGCGGCCTCGTCGCCCAAAACTCGAACCAACCGCGTGACAGAGTCGTCGACGCCGATCATCAGCGGTGTCCACCCTCCGCCAAACTTCTCGCGTGCCGCCTCTGCTGCCCCAGACAACATCGCTGCTCTTGCAGTGTCGCCGGCTTCGACAAGTGTGGTAGCGACCCATTCGATCGCCCATGCGACCATGAAGCGGTCGCCGAGTTCTTCGCCGTACTGCAGGCCGGTCCGGGAGTAGCGCAGGGCGTCTTCGATCCTGCCTTCCTCGAGCGCAACCCCGGCGAGGCCGAGAGAGGTCTGTCCGGCGTTGAGTCGATTGCCCGCCTCCACATAGAGCCGGAATGACTCTTCGAATAGTGGACCGGATCCGAGCGTGCGCCCTGCCTGGAGCTCGGCGAACGCCCTGGCCGCGGCAACGTGCGCCAAGCCTCCCAGATCGTTGTTCTGTTCGTAGATGCGCTCCACTTCTTTGAGGCCTTCGAGCCCGGCTGCATCGCCCGCCATGATCAGCGAGGTTTCGTGGCCATATAGCGCAGCGGCGACGAGGGCATCATCGCCCAGCTGGCGAGCCATCGCAGATGCCTGGTCGTAGAGCGCGATGGCCGATTTGGCGTCGCCACGCCAGTAGGTGAGCGCCCCTCGCGCCAGCAATCCTTTGACCCGCCCTGCTGTGGCGGCGTCGCTCCCGGGTAAACCGTCGAGGCGATCGAGCCAGCCGGCCATCTCGTCGAAATGCCCCTTGCCCTGGAAGAACCGCCAAGTATCACCGATTAGACCGAGCCCACCGCTCGCGTCGCCCACTCCTATGTAGTGATCTAACGCCGCCCGCAAGTTGTCGAGCTCCTCCTCGAGCCGGGCCAGCCACCACGACATGCGCTCGCCTTCGAGCTGCGAGCCGGCGTCCAGCGCCATTTCGCGGTAGTACCCGGCATGAGCGGCCGCCGCAGCGGAGGATTCGCCTGCCTCGCGGAGGAGAGCTGCTTCGGCGAAGCGGCGAACCGGTTCGAGCATGCGCAGCCGCGAGGCTGACATTCCGCCTATGGAGCGCAATAGCATCCCCCGGTCGACGAGTTCTCCGATGGCGGACAGTACGTCGGCGCCGGTGTCGGCGGCGATCACTTCCGCAGCCTCGAGAGTCATCCCACCACGGAATGCCGCCAGCCGCCGGAAAGCCGCTCTTGCCTCATCGGAAAGCATGCCGTAGCTCCAGGCGATCGCCGCGGTCACCGAACCGTGGCGACCGGTATCGTCGCTGCCCGTTGACAGCAGATCGGCGCCGAGCCGGATGCGCTCAGCGATTTGTTCAGGCGACATCAGGTTGACGCGAGCTGCCGCCAATTCCAGAGCCAACGGCAGGCCGTCGAGCAGCGAGACGATCGCTTCGATACCGGCGCTATGGATCGCCGGGTCGAAGCCGGGATCAACCGCCTGAGCTCGCTCGACGAAAAGCCGACCCGCCGCAGAATCGACTGCCGAGCCGCCGGTGCGCACGTCGAGTGGCTGGAGTGGGTACTGGCGCTCCCCCGCGATTCGAAGCGGCGCCTGGCTGGTGACTAGAACTTTGAGACCCGCGCATCGTTGCAGCAAAGTGGCGATGTCGCGCGACGCAAGCAGCACCTGCTCGAAGTTGTCGAGCAGCAGCAATGTGCTGCCAGATCCGATCCTCGCCGCCAGCGAGTCGACGTCGGCGTCGGCGACATCGAGTACGTCACCGATCGACGATGCGACGAGCCCCGCATCGGCCACCGGCGCAAGCGCGATCACGTAGACCCCGTGAGAGAATCGATCGAGCTGACCGCGGGCTACCTCGAGGGCGAGCCTGCTTTTGCCGATGCCGCCGGGACCAGTGATCGTGACGATGCGGTGTGAATCGAGGAGTCCCGCAATGTCGGTCGTTTCGGCGTCTCGACCAACCAAGGTGGTGACACTGGCCGGCAGGTTGTGAGCACTCAAACCTTCGGATCGCACCGGCGGAAACTCGGCCGGAAGTCCCGGAACGATCACCTGGTAGAGATGCTCGGCCGCGTCGAGGTCCTTCAGTCTGTACTCGCCGAGGTCGCGGTAAGTCACGACTGCGCCGGCCAATGCGTGGGTAGTGGCCGAAGCCAGCACCTGCCCACCATGGCCCGCGCCCGAGATGCGGGCAGCACGGTGCACGTCGAGCCCGACGTAGTCTTCGTGGCCGAGCTCACCCTTGCCCGTGTGTAATCCGGCTCGTACTCGAACCGCCCCGGCGTCGGGCCAGGGTTCTTCGCTCAAGGCTCGCTGCGCGGCAATGGTGGCGAGCACCGCAGCGTCTGCGGCTTCGAAGGCAGCGAAGAAGGAGTCGCCTTCAGTGTTGACGGCTACGCCGCCGTGGCCGGACACAGCGGCGGCAATGATCGTGGCGTGGCGTTCTAGCACCTGCCGGTAGTCGGGGCCCAGCCGCTGTACGAGCTGCGTCGACCCCTCGATGTCGGTGAACAGGAAGGTGACCGTCCCTGTCGGGAGTGCTGTCACGGCGCCGCCTTCTCCCCCACGACCGAAGTGTCGCACAAATGTGAGGGAGGAGTCGTCGCTCAGCCGCTGCGGCGTCCGACGACCTCGTCGACTCTGTATGGGGCGTCCCACTCGGTGTCGGGGATGGCAATGATCTGCCATGGACCGCCGTTGACCCGCCATCGCGCCAGCCACTCGTAGTCCACTCCGAGGGTGTAGTTGTCCTTGGTCTCCCATGGATGGCCAACCTCGCCGTCGGGATGCGGAGCAAACAGCTGGAACTGCGACTCGGGAATCGTGCTGACGGCGCCGTCTCCCCAGTCGATCTCAACAGCGACGACCCTGATTTCGATATCGATGAACCCGGGGCCAACCGGCGAGTTCAGCTGGTCGAAGAAAGGACCCGGCGGATCCACGTATATGTAGGTCCGGGCCCCGGCCAGGCCAATGGCGTCCGGTACGACGTCGGGTGTCGGCTCGACGAATTCGTAATCTTCAATCACACCGAATACGAGCGTGATCGGAGGCTGCCCGGGTACCGGCTCCTTCGTGCACTGGTCGATCCACGCATCGCCGACGAACCCACTGCCGGTATCCCACCAGAAGTTGAGGAGAGTGCCGTTGCGGCCGAACACAACCCAGCCTGACGGCGGTCCGCTGCGCCGGTAGTAGCACTCGGTGCCGTCGACAAAGCCGAGGTCGTACACCATCGGAACGTCCTCAGGCCCTTCGCCGGGAAACCCCGGCTCGTGGATGACACCGTCGATACGACAACGCATACCTGGGATTAGAAGACCCGAGTTCGGATCTGTGACAGTGACGTACCAGCAAACGTAGTTCTCAGCGGCCATTCCTTTCGGGGTTGATCCAGGAAGCACCGCTGACGCCAGCAGTGCCATGGCTAGAAACGAGACCAGCCGTTTCACGGAGACACTCCTCGGATGGCTAGGTCACACTCTTCAATCCATTGAGACTGGGGCGTTCCGTCCTGCCACACAGCGCCTTGCAGCAACCGGCCTGCCGCGTCGGGCCAGTAGATCCAAATGAACTTCGTCGGGTCGGTCGCCCCTTCGAGCACGCCTACTGCACTAATTGTCGCAAGAACTACTGCGCAGTCCTCTCTGTCCAACAGAATCTCATCCACGATGAGCTCGAGATTCTCGTGCGAAGGCGCCTGGAGGAAGGTCAGTCGCGCCTCGTCGATAGCAGCGACGGCGTCGTCGTATCCAGCTTGTGAACCGATCCACATCAGCAGCGACTCTTTGTCCTCACGGAAGATCGCGTCTAGCCGACCTACGTACGTGTCTTTCGCCAGCGCCTGTATCTCGGCGCGCCTTGCGTCGGGATCTTCGGTCGTCGTCACGACCACCGTCGTGGTCGTCGGCGCCTCGGTCGTCGTCGTGGGCGGCGGCCTGAGCGGTCTCGCTGCAGCCTACTACTTCCGCAAGGCGATGCCTGCGGCTCGCGTCCTGATCCTGGATAACCACGACGATTTCGGCGGGCACGCGAAGCGCA
>JAHEJX010000113.1:986-10338 GCA_024638645.1 Actinomycetes bacterium | reverse complement strand
TTCAACACCACGAACACCCGATCCGTGGATGCCTCCTGGGGCCGTTCGGCGTCCAGGTACGCGGCCAGGGTGCCAAAGAACCGGGATGAGACCGGCACCAGCCGCTGGTGGCCGCCCTTGCCCTCGGCGACGAAGACCCGCCGCTCCCCAGATCGGATGTCTTCGAAGCGAAGCCCCAACACTTCGGAGCGGCGCAAGCCGCCCAGCACCATTGCCTCCACCATGGCCCGATCTCGGAACGTCCGCAGCGCCGCCACCAGGGTGTTCACCTCATCGGGTGCCAGCACTAGGGGCAGCGTCCGCGGGGTGCGGACCAGTGGAATCCCCCGCTGCGCCCGGCGGCGGGTGCGGCGAGTCGCCAGGCCCCGCGGCACCGGGTTCTCGGCCACGCCCGCGTCGCCCCGGGCCACCAGATACCCATACAACCCCGACACCGCCGACAGGCGCCGCCGGATCGTCCTCGCCGACAAGCCCGACTCGCCATCAGCCAACCGAACCACGTTGGGGCCACTCCCCGACGACCGCTGCGCCGTGATGAACCGCATCACGTCAGCCGCCGTCACCTCAGTCGGGTCCTTGCCGACCACCTCGAAGAACACCTTCAAGTCGAACGCGTACGCCAGCAGCGTGTTCGGGCGAGCCCTCGCCGCCACGAACCCCAGATAGTCGTCCACCAGTTCGTGACCCAGCCCGACCACCGGCCGCTCAGCCTCGTCGCGGGACCGGACCAGACACGGCATCCACATCACTGCACGCCTCCCCAATCGAGAACCCAGGCATCATCACCCAGGACCTCCAAGATCACGTGCATATCTAGTGATCGGTGCGGTCCCTGCAGCGAGCCAGGCACCTCCGCGTCCAGCCGACCGTCTCGCAAGGCTATCGCCCGTCATGGCCATCGACAGGGCTCGTCCTGCCTATCCGGAGCGCCACGGACCCCGCCGATCGAGGTGTCCTAGGTGTTAGTGGCCTTCCTGAACCTCGATGATGTCATCGGCTACGAGACCATGGGCTTCACGGTGTACGGCAATCGCTGCTTCGGCGCTCGGGGCCTCGACCAGGCAGTAAACGGCGCCTTCAGTCTCGTTGTACCAGTACTGCTTGTAGTCGACGCCGAACTTCTCCTGAGTGGCAAGGTCCGCCTGATGGGCGCCGGCGACAGCCTCTGCGGTGAGGCCTTCCACATTCTTGTGGGTATCCATGTAGAGCGGCATCGCGCATCCTTCCAGTTGCGTCAGCCGACCATAGCCACTGGGCCCCCCGTCACAGAAGCTGCGTGTGGCAACACGTCCCACCGGCTGAGGCGACCCCGGCGAGCTGGACGTGAGCGACTGGACCGGACTTGTACACAAGCGTTGGCGGAGGATTGATCGGTGCCGGCACGCATGCGCCGGTGGCCGAGGCAAACGGATTGCTCCTTGCGGTCGTGCAAGCCCACCTCGGCCTCTTCAGGAGTCGCAGCGACCGTGGCCTTCCCGAACCTGGACTGGTGCGTTTCCAATCACCAAATCGGGTACACGAACGCACGCTTGGCCGAATGTGACCACGTCGACACGGTCCGCGCGATTCGCGTATGTTTGTGTTGCGGGATGTCAGCAGGGGGCTCGGAGGAGGTACTGTCGTGAAACGTTCAGTAGTCGTCATGGCGGCTGTGGGGGTCATGCTCCTTGCGGTTATTGCGCCGGGAGCCTTGGCTGATCCACCAGAAGTGGTCGATGAGTTCGAGGCTACGTTTGGCCCGGACCCGTTCATCCCGTTCTGCGGCTTCGAGCTGCTGATCGAGACGGACATCAGCGTTCGCCACGTGCACCATGACGTTGGCCGCGATCTTGTGCAGCACAAGACGTGGGTTGGCGGCGAAGATCGTGTCTGGAGAGCGGATGACCCGACCAAGATGGTGTCGGGGAAGTGGGGCATCACCGACGTCGCCCTCTTGCCTGAGGCAGAGGACGAAGGAATCATCAGGATCCACGGCGTGCACTGGCACCTGGTGGCGCCGGGATTCGGAACAGTGTTCCAAGAGACGGGGCAGGCCACCCTCGACCTGTCGCTGCTGCCCGACGATCCATTTGTGTCGTTCACGGGCAAGTCGGACTGGGCGACGGGAAGCTTCGACGATCTCTGCGCTGCGCTCTCCTGAGAATCGCCAGACGTGACTCAGGCTGGAGGGACCCCCGTTTCGGCGTGGGTCCCTCCGCCGCAACAGCCGCACCGTGACCTGGGCGAACCTGCCCGTTGGCCGCCCCTTGACCGGACACATGACCGAGCCGAACACCGAACGCCCAGAATGACGCCAGGCCAGGCAGCTCGGCGGCATCCAATGTGACCGAGATCCGGCAGATGGAGCGGGCTTGCGCTCACGTGAGGCACTGTGGCTGGCCGCCCAGATCGTGCGGCCACTTCGAGCGGTCGGTTGGCCGGCGCGGGTGCGCTCGTGACCTGCCGATCTGCTCGGTTTGGCGGTCCAGGCGTTATCGCTCGTATCTGGTGATATCGGTCACGGGTCGACCGGTGCGAAGTCCTCTGGGTGTGTCGCCAGTCTGGTCTCGAACCGATCAGCGACGACGGCGTCGCCGGGTATCGCTGCGGCGTAGCGGGCGTCAAGATCGATGGACACCAACTCCTCCGAGTCGGCCCATGGGTTCTCGACAGCGGCCGCATCACGCAAGGTGGCTACGGCATCATTGAACCCGAAGTAGACGTAGCCGTTGATCGCAGCTTCCAGCTCCGATTTGGCAGCGACTGGTGGACGCACTGGAACACACCGCTATTCATGATCAAGCTGTGGGCGAGCAACAGCGCACGCAGCGCACGATTCCCATGCCGGATGTCCACACTTTCGGCACGTTCATTGCCTAGGGCAGCCCTATTCCAGATTAGGTCGGCCACAGACGCAGTCACAAACAGGTGCTCCCAGATCTCCGCTCAGAATTGCCGTCCTGGGTTGATTGGTGTTGCGGGCTTTCCTGTCCGGTATCTGGTGATCGGTGTTCTCGTGTGCTCGGTGGCATCATGGCGAGATGAGCCACATCGAGGAACTCGTCGAGAGGGCGCTTGAGGTGCCCACTGAATCGATGGAGAGCGATCTTGCTCTGTTTGGCGAGATCCGCAAGATCGCGTCCGCGAACGATGTTCCCATCCTGTTGGAGGCGATGAAGTCCGATCGAGCCAACTTCTGGATTCGAGAGATGCTTGCTGAACCGGTATGCGGCCTGGGCGGACCTGGGGACCTGCCGGAGCTTCTTGATTGAAGCGTTCTCCACCAATACCGCCGAAGGGCACGACAGCGACAGCTTCGCCATCTTCCTCATCGGCCTGGTCGAGGACGAACCGGCTGCATCAGCCGAGGTGCTGAACACCCTCCTCGAGCAAGGTGACACTCAGATGCGGCAGCTCGCGTTCTGGCTTCTCGAATTCTGCACGTGACTACATCTCGAGGTGGCTAAGCCGATCCGATGGACCGCACAGATCACTTGCCGCTGGGAGCGATCTCGCGCTCTTCGTTTCGAGCAGATCCGGCAGATGGAGCGGGCTTGCGCTCACGTGAGGCACTGTGGCTGGCCGCCCAGATCGTGCGGCCACTTCGAGCGGTCGGTTGGGCGGCGCGGGTGCGCTCGTGACGTGATGCGATGAGGGAGCGGGCCTCCGCTCCCCGTTGACGGGGCCCGATACTTCGGGCTGTCAATGTCCAGCTCGAGAAGGGAGGCCCGTCGTGTCACGTTACGTGGGTATTGACTTGCATCGGCGCCGGTCGGTGGTGGTGATCTTGGATCCGGATGGCACCAAGGTGTCGTCGACGCGGATCGAGAGCTCAGCGATGGCGCTGGCGGCCGCGGTTGGCGAAGCCGGCCCAGAGCCCGAAGTGGTGCTGGAGGCGACGTGGGGGTGGTACTGGGCGGCGGATGTCTTGGAGGAGGCTGGTTGCCGGGTGCATCTGGCGCATCCCTTGGGAGTGAAGGGCTTCGAGAACCGGCGGGTCAAGAACGACGACAAGGACGCCACGTTGTTGGCCGACTTGCTGCGGATGGGCAGTCTGCCGGAGTCGTGGATCGCTCCGCGGTCGCTGCGGCAGTTGCGGGAACTGGTGCGGCGCCACAAGCTGTCGCAGCTGCGTACCGGACTGAAATCCCAGGTGCACTCGGTGTTGGGCAAAGAAGGCGTGGTGCCGTCGCTGACGACGCTGTGGGGTCCGGGCGGGGCCCGGTTCTTGGACGACACGCCCCTCGGCGAGGCCTATGAGTATCGGATCGAGTCGCTCCGAGACCTGATTCTCAGCTACGACCGGGAGATCACCGAATTGGATCAGCGTGTCCACCTTCGGGTCCGTGACGACGCCGGCTATCGAGCGATCCAGCAGCTGTCAGGGGTGGGCCGGGTGTTCGCCGGGGTGTTCGTCGCCGAGATCGGCGACATCGATCGCTTCCCCCACCCGAAACGGTTGTGCTCATGGGTCGGATTGACACCACGTCATCGCGAGTCCGACGACAAAGTGATGCGCGGGTCGATCACCAAACAAGGCTCGGCTCTGGTGCGATGGGCAGCGGTCGAGGCGGTGGCCCGCTGGCGAGGCGGCGCCCCCATCCGGGACAGCTACCGGCGCATCGCCGAACGCCGAGGCACCAACATCGCCCGGGTCGCCGCCGCCCGCAAACTCCTCACTCTCGTCTACTACGGGATGCGCGACGGGGAGATCCGCTGCCTCCAGGAGGCGGCATGAGGTTCGGACACGGCAACCGCTGCGAGCTCGCTATCAGGCATGACCCCACCCCTGGTGCGGGTCGACGCATGTGACTGAGCCCAGCTGTTGCTGTGGCCGTACCGCTCCATGCCCACCATCTTGAAGGCCCGTGGCGAATGAATGCCCAGGCACCGAACCGCCTCACCCCACATCGGGGTCTTGGAACCGGCGACAACCCGTGTCCGCACCCGCCGAGGAGCGCCACCCACCTCTAACCAACAACCGAATCCTGATCTGCCAACGACGACCGTCGGCACATTCAACGCGCCCGGACACCACCAAGAACGCGACAAACCGCCTCTTGACACGGCCCGCTCCCTCATGAATGCCTGATTCAAGATGGGGGTAGACGCGGCGGGGGTGTCTCGTAGCGTTCAGAGTCCCGGCGGGTCTGGCTCTCGATGTGCCTGGCGCCGGTTCGGCGTGTCTGGTTAACGAACTGTCGACCCGTCGGGTCTCGGCTGCGGTGTGGCTCGAAAGAGGCGAACGCCCGAGGCAACCCGTTGTGATCAGGAGTGCCCGCCGTGGCTTTCAGTGTGACCTCGAGCGAGGAGGTTTCGAGATGGTCACGATGATCGGGATCGACCCCCACAAGGCGACCCACACCGCCGTGGCGGTGGACAACAACGAAGCAGTCCTGTCGGAGCTGCTGGTGCCAGCTGACGGTCGCCAGGTGCAGAGCCTGGTGAGGTGGGCCGACCGCCTCGACGGAGCAGATCGGATCTGGGCGATCGAGTCTGCTGGCGGGCTTGGCTACCTGCTCGGTCAGCAGCTGGTGGCGGCCGGCGAGGCGGTGGTGGATGTGCCGGCGGTGTTGGCTGCGCGGGTTCGGGTGCTTGGCTCGGGGAAGTCGGACAAGTCCGATCCGAACGATGCCCGTTCGGTGGCGATCGCGGCGCTGCGGGCGCCCGCTCTGGCACCGGTGACGGCGGAGAACCATTCCCAGGTGCTGCGGATGCTGGCGAAACGCCACCTTGAGCTCACCAGCCTGCGGACCCAAGCGGCGTGCCGGCTGCATGCGGTGCTGGCGGCCCTGTGGCCAGGCGGAATGCAGCGTCGCCTGTCGGCGAAGAAGGCAGACGCCATGTTGCGGCGGATGCGACCCGCCTCCCCGGTGGAGGAACAGCGCAAGCTGATGGCCCGCCAGCACCTCACCGACATTCGCCGTCTGGATCGCGAGATCACCACCAACAAACGGCGCATCAAGGCCGCGGTGGCCGCCTCGGGCACCACCCTCACTGAGATCCGGGGAGTGGGCCCGATCGTCGCCGCGTTCGTGATCGGCTACAGCGGCGACCCGACCCGGTTCCCCACCGCCGACCACAACGGCACCGCCCCCGTCGAAGCCTCCTCCGGAGGCCGCACCCGGCATCGGCTGTCGATGCGCGGCAACCGCCTGGTCGACATCAGGGGAGTAGGTGCGATCGTCGCCGCGTTCGTGATCGGCTACACCGGCGATGTGACCCGGTTCCCCACCGCCGACCACTACGCCGCCTACAACGGCACCGCCCCCGTCGAAGCCTCCTCCGGAGGCCGCACCCGGCATCGGCTGTCGATGCGCGGCAACCGCCGCATCAACCACGCCCTCCACATGGCGGCGGTATCCCAGATCCGCTACCCCTGCGCCGGCCGCACCTACTACGACAAGAAGCTCGCCGAAGGCAAGTCAAACAAGGAAGCCCTCCGAGCGTTGAAGCGACGGATCTCCGACGCCGTCTACCGCCGGCTCGTCGCCGACCACCAACGCGCCGCCGGGTAAGGCCCGGGGGACACCCAGGAACGTCTCTGCCGCGTGCGTGGCCGGCCTCGCATCCTGATCACCGGCTCTTCCGCTCAGTCACCCCGGGCCACCCCCCAACCTACACCACGACCGGCGACGCCGGTCCTCCTCGCCGCGCCCGAAAAGAACTCCTTGACACAAAGAGGCTTCGATCTGGTGCACCGGAGGAGATGCTCGCTATCGCGTCAGATTGTGATCTGTGTGTGGTGGGTTCTTGTGCTTTCCTGGTCGCATGAGCGATCGTCAGGAACGCGTCGTCGAACTCGATCTCGGGGTCTACCCGAAGCCCGGTGCTCCCATGCCGCTGCTCGCCCAAGGCAGCCGCGACGCAGTTCTCGTCTTCAGGGCCCAGACTGAACCAGGCGGCCAGGCCAAGACCGGTGTCGTCGAAGTGTCCGCGTGCTGGGTATCTCAGTTCGGGTATCCGAACGACGAAGCACTCAGCGGTCACCCGTTGTACGGACGTGGCCTCGGGTTCTATGGCATCTACGAGGTGCTGGACTCGTCTTGGGTCGCCCGGTTGGACGCTCAGAACCGTGGGGCCTTCCCCGACCTCGCACCACCGCCGAAACGGCACTTCATCATCACGTTCCACGACGAGACCTTTGAGAGCCTCGCCGACGACCTCACCGCCCGAATCGCTTCCGGATCGCCGAGAGAAGTGTTCGCTCGGCTTGCATCTGACATCGAATAACGCACACTCCGAGTCGGCGATCTAGCGCACCCGGCTTGGCGGCCTTGTTTGCTCGTGGAAGACCTCAGCAACGACGTAGTAGGCGACCACTCGAGCGCCTTCTGTGACGGCCACGACACATCCCGGTGTGACTCGCTGTGGGCCAGCGTTCTCGACGAGCAGCCAGCGCCCCTCTGCCGTTGATCGGTAGGACGCAGGATCAAATCGACGCAGTACGAAACTCGCAAGACCGGTCTCGACCGTATGCGGAGGTACGAACGCAGTGACGGCGTAGTTGTCGGGATCGGGTGGCGGGCCGTTCCGCCTGCCGCCCTGCTCGGCGGTCAGCCAGATGACCTCACCGAGAAACGGAAACGGACCCGGCACTTTCACCCGCCCATATTGCCACCCGTCTTCCCTGATCCGGTGGTCTCGACCCGCACTAGAACCGGCAGGGAGGATGGTGGGGTGCGCTGATCGTGGGCGATGGCGGTCACCCTCTGCCGGGTTCTACGGTTGGTCAGTTCCCGGGGTTCGGCCTGGCTCACGAACCGGCTGACACCTCGTCGAGTGGGGTTGTCCTTGGAATGACCCGCCGGCCGGCTCCGGGGACGGCACTCACCGGTCGGGCGGGAGACGACGACCGGGCCTGTTAACGCCAGGCCCGGCGGTCTCGTGGTCCACCCTCCCGGCAAGTGCGTGCCACCCCTGTCGTCTGAGCGAGGAGGGATGGCTGTGACCATCGTAGGAAGCAACCCGGATGCCGTCATCGGCGGTGTCGATACCCACGTCGATGTGCACGTGGCTGCGGCGGTGAACCATGTCGGCGGCGTGTTGGGAGTCGAGTCGTTCGCGACGACCCGATCCGGGTACCGCCAGCTGGTGTCGTGGCTGCGGTCCCATGGCGAGCTCGTCCTGGTCGGTGTTGAGGGCACCGGCTCCTACGGGGTGGGCCTCTCTCGGTACCTGGCCCGGGCCGGCGTGGACATCGTCGAGGTCGATCGCCCGAACCGCCAGACGCGCCACCGCAAAGGCAAGTCCGACCCGGTCGACGCGGTGGCGGCCGCTCGCGCCGCGCTGTCCGGCACCGCGACCGGGCTGCCCAAGACCCGAGA
Source organism: Actinomycetes bacterium (assembly GCA_024638645.1). Classification (GTDB taxonomy): domain Bacteria; phylum Actinomycetota; class Acidimicrobiia; order Spongiisociales; family UBA5794; genus JAHEJX01. Next base: position 2,032 of record JAHEJX010000113.1, on the reverse strand, counting down.
CGGCAACGTCGAGGCGATCCGGGTGTTGGGGATCGCCCGTCGCTCCGCGGTCGATACCCGCATCGAAACCCTCAACCAGCTTCGCCACGTGGTGTTCACCGCCACTCCCGAGATCCGGGCCAAGTTCACCGGACTCACTGCCGTCTCGTTGGCGAACAAGGCCTCGAGCTTGCGGCCCCGCCCCGGCGACGACCCGATCAGATACACCACCCTGATCACGATCCGGGCCCTCGGACAGAGGGTCCAGTATCTACGGGAAGAGACGAAACGGCTCAACCGGCTGCTGCGGCCGCTGATCCGCGACACCGCCCCGGGGCTGTTGGAGGTGTTCGGGATCGGGTTCGACACCGCCGCCAAGCTGCTGGTCGCTGCCGGGGACAACCCGGAACGGATCCGCTCCGAAGCTGCCTTCGCGCACCTGTGCGGCGCGGCGCCGATCCCCGCCTCTTCGGGCAAGACTCGGCGGCATCGGCTCAACCGGGGCGGCAACCGCCAAGCCAACTCGGCGCTGTTCCACGTCGTGATCACCCGGATGCGCCACGACCAAGCGACCCGCGACTACGTCGCCCGGCGCCTCGCCGAAGGCAAGACCATGGGCGAGATCCTCCGCGTGCTGAAACGCTACGTCGCCCGGGAAGTCTTCAAACAGCTGCCTCGACCCGACTGACCCACGGCCGGGGTCTGGCCCCAACGAACCGGCTCACACCCTCGGGTTGTGCAACGAATGACCTGCCGACCCCGGCACGTCACCAACAGCCGGACGGGCAACGTGTGACTTCCTACGAGAGTGTCCCCGCACTGACGAGTGACTCATCCCTGTCGTGTCCACCACAGCCCAACCCGGAGCACCTACCGGCGACCAGCCGGCCTCGTCGACGCGCCTCGAGTCAGCTCCCGCCAAACCCCCTTGACATCCATACGAGATTCACACTGCACGGGTTTGCGCTCACGCAAGGCGCGGTGGCCAGCCGCCCGAACGCGCGGCGCGATGTGCCGTTCTCGCTCACTCGACGAAGTGGGCGTTCGTGCGCCCGATTTGGTGATCG
>JAHEJX010000113.1:0-976 GCA_024638645.1 Actinomycetes bacterium | reverse complement strand
GCTCGGCGGTCAGCCAGATGACCTCACCGAGAAACGGAAACGGACCCGGCACTTTCACCCGCCCATATTGCCACCCGTCTTCCCTGATCCGGTGGTCTCGACCCGCACTAGAACCGGCATTATCGAGCGGGCAGCGGTGCGATCCGTAGACGCGTGGCTTGGTGGCGCGCGAGACTTGGGGCATGGACGCCGCCGACCTGACGGGGCTGCAGCTCGACGTGTACATGACTCGGGAGGGGCCGTGGAACCCGGAGCATGGCGAGATCGAGATCCCCGACGACTGGGAGTCCCTCGAGTCGGGGGATGCGTTCGTGACCCGGCGAGTGAAAGCGGCCGGGACCTACTGGGTGGCGTGGCGGCCCCGCGGCAGGAACCGGCCGCATCGGCGCCGGCTCGGGTTTTGGGCCCCGAAGGAGGCGATCGAGTCCGCTCAGGCCGAGGCAGCAGCCACCGAAGACAAGCGGGGCAGAAACGGGTGTACGGCGCCCGGTCCCGGGAGAGACAGGAGGCTGCCTACCGAAGCGAGCTCGAGGATGCCATCCGCCGGTTCCTGGCGTTCGCCCCTGTCCACCGCGGCCTCGCCGACGAGATCGCCGAGGCGGCTGCTCGCCACGCCGGTGAGGTCGGCAGCGGCCGGGTGGGGCGCACCCGAATCTTGTCGTTGGAGGAGCGGGCCTCGCTGGCGGCGCGAGCGCTGATCCGGCATCAGTACACCAGCTATGAGGACGACCGGGCACTTGATGGATGGGCTCGACGACCGGATGGCGGCGCGGCTGGACGAGAGGCTCGGGCGGCGCGGGGACCAGACGTGGCCGAGGACGCATCGCGGGGTTAAGGCGGCTCCGCGAGCCCCCGCAACGGCGCTACCGAACATCCGCCCCCCATCCCGCCGAGGCTTCGCCTCGGCGGACTTCCCCCTCGGGGGGAAGAGCTCGCGCCGGAGCGGTCCCATGGGGGGAAGATTTGTGGCCCAGGT
>JAHEJX010000201.1 GCA_024638645.1 Actinomycetes bacterium | reverse complement strand
GCCTGGGAGCGATCCTATTCTGCTCGTTCCGAACCAGCGATGGGAACACTCTGGCGGAGGCGCTACAAGGGATTCGTGACCGACCACCGGTCGATGTCGAAACGTTCTCTCATTCATTTTCGGCCGAGGTCGCGGCCGAGGTTCTCGCGGGGAAGTTCTCGTTTCGAGGCAAGCCGGCGGTGCTGCCGTTGGACTTGACCTGGCGGGAGAACCCTCACCGCGATCGCAGCTGGGCGTTCCAGCTTCACGCAATGAAGTACGTGATCACGCTAACGAAGGCCTACCAGAATACGAAGGAGATCAAGTTCCTTCAGCGGGCGGAGGATCTGGTTCTCGACTGGATAAGGGACAATATGCGGCCGCCCGGCGATGCATCGTTCGCCGTCCCGAGCCCGTTTACCTGGCACGACCATGCGACCGCTCAGCGCGTGCGCGCATGGCTTCCTTTCTTCGAGGTGTGGCGAAAGACGCCGTTGTGTCAGGACGAAGAGCTTGTCGCGTTCATCCGCGCGGTCATCGTCCATGCGGAGGCACTCGCTCACCCCGAATTCTATACCTCGGCCCACAATCATGGCATCAGTCAAGACATGGCGCTGCTGGCCATCGCGGTCGCCTTTCCCGATGAACCCAGAGCGAACGCCTGGGCGCAGCTCGGCTCAACCCGGCTCCGGGAGCAGGCGAATGCGACCGTGTCCGCGGAAGGGGTCCACCTCGAGCACTCGCCTGCCTATCATGTCTGGGTTCTTTCGCTGCTGACGCGATCCCTTGAGTTCGCCAGGCATCACCGTCTCCCGCTCGCCGAAAACGAGGACTTTTCGGGAAAGCTGAGAAAGATGGCCAGCTTTGCGGCCTATATGCTGCACCCCGACGGGCGCCTGCCGTCGATCGGAGACACACGCTACCGCAAGGCCCCAGTCGACGAGAGCTCGGTGCTCAGCGCTTACGCCGAGAACGACGCGGTTCTCGACTACGTATTGAGCCGCGGCGATCGTGGCGAGCCCGGTGAGCTTGCGGTCGTGTACCCCGGTGAGGGCTACGTGATTCTTCGTGATTCGTGGCCGCCCGCAGCGCGCTATGAGCTCGCTCTGCATCTCGTGTTTACCGCTGCGGGTAATGAAGGGCTCGCCCATAAGCATCGTGACGATCTGAGCTTCGTGCTCTACGCACACGGTCACGGGTTGCTCGTCGATCCCGGCCTACATAGCTACAACTACGACCATCCGGGGCGCCAGTACGTAGTCAGCACATCCGCCCATAACACGGTCACCGTCGATGGTCGCAGTGCCGAGCGGAACAAAGGCACCATAGAGGATTACTTGCTCGATGATGCCTATGCGCTTGTCGTCGCGTCACATCTTGGATATCAGCCGCTGCAGCATCGTCGCATGCTTCTGTACGTGCGCCCGAGCACGGTGTTCGTCGTCGACGAATTGAGCGTAACGGACGGCGATGGCTTGGAAACCGTCGCCGGCGCCCTGGGGCATGATTTTCAGCAACTCTGGCATCTCGCCCCCGAAGTTGACGTTGTGATTGATGAAGCTCGGTCTCTAGTAAGTGGAACAATCGTAGATTCGCGGTCGATGGCAACCACCATCTCCATTGCGCAGCTCGCCGACGGCCGGGGAACTGCAGACATTGCACGCGGCGAGACCGATCCGCTTCAAGGCTGGGTGTCACCGGCACATGGAGAGCTTGCCGCGGCACCGGTTGCTCGCTTCGTCGCCTCCGGACGAACCGCCACCCTGGTCACCTGGATCGACATCTCGCAGCAATCCGCCCCGATCTCCCCGCCTGCGGGTAAAGGGGCGGCGGAACTGCTCCACATAGACGCCGACGTGTTTTCGGTTCGATGGCGTGAGGGGGCAGTTTGGCGACGAGCAGTCGTCCGTCGGGGGGAGAACCTGTCGGTTACGATTGTGAATGAATAGGCCGCCGTAGCATCGGTATCACGACCGTGGTTCTCGCCCGGATACGTTGCGGTGGCGCCTTGCCGTTCGTCATTAGGCCTAGGAGAGTGATGAGAAGACCGACCGCCTTGGGCGGGCGGCGCACGGTCGTATTGGTCGGGTGATCGGGCTCGCCGGGTTCGGGGAAGAGACTAGCCTCCATGGCGTAGAACGTCTTCTCGTCAAGGCTGGGGATCGCCTGGGCGAGGGCCGGAAAAGGCGTGAGCGTCTCGAACTTTGCCGTGGTCCGAACCGGATCAGCGGAAATTCTTCGCCAACGCACCGGAATCTCGATCGCGGATCGTGAGCAAGAGTGCTCTGTACGACTGCCAGGGAGCGCTGGCCCGTGACCCTGCCTGCACTCCGATCGGCTCGGCGGGTAGTGTGCGCTACACGCTCAGATACCGGTTAATCTTCTCCATGCTGTTCTCGAGATCTTCCTTGGGTACCATCTCGACGATGGCGCCATGCTCCACGATGTAGTGCCGATCCGCGAGCGGCGCTGCGAAGCGGAAATTCTGCTCGACCAGGATGATGGTGTAGCCGCGCTCCTTGAGCTCTCGAATGACGTTGCCCAGTGCCTTCACGATCACCGGAGCCAACCCCTCGGTTATCTCATCGAGCAGCAGCAGGGCCGCCCCGGTACGCAGGATCCGCGCCATCGCGAGCATCTGCTGCTCGCCACCGGAAAGCCTCGTGC
>JAHEJX010000200.1 GCA_024638645.1 Actinomycetes bacterium | reverse complement strand
GCGGGGTCCTGAGAGTCTGCGACCGGGACCCAGTTCGGACCAATATTTCCGCTGGGCCTCACCCGGCTCTTCTGCTCAGACCTTGGCCGCCCTTTTCGTTATCCGCAGGTTAGGAGGCGGGCGGTGAGACCGGAAGCGAAGCGCACCGAGTTGCTGGCCACCCACTGTGCTTCTCCAAGTCGTGGGCGACCGCGATGGCGCAGCCAAGCCAGGCAGCAGCATCATCGTATTCAGACACTTCAGCCCCCCTTTTCATGGTGCCTCGACGCTTCCAACCCCTGGGCTGATTCCAACCGAAGGTACCGAAACGAGCTTGGAGAATACGCTGCCTCCGTTGGCCATGTGGGAAGCAATCGAGAAGCAGCCCAGAAACGCCAGAAAGGAGAAGCCCGGCAACCTGTCAAAGCGTTGCCGGGCTTACTCTTTCCCAGTCGGGGCGGCCAGATTCGAACTGGCGACCCCCTGCTCCCAAAGCAGGTGCGCTACCGGACTGCGCCACGCCCCGTAAACTGTTTTGCTACAGTATATTACAGAATCTGTAGTACACGAAGCTGTAAACTGTGCCAAGAACTGCGTCTGGAACAGGCCCTTCGCCGCTCCCTACTCTCCCGCCGCGGTAGGACCGAAGAGCGCAACCGGAAAGTCGGGCTCGAGACCCAACGCGATCTGTCCATACGTCCCGTAGCGAGTCTCGGAAACCCATCCATGGTGTCGAGCCGTGTGAACGTCCCGGAACGCCCGCTCGAGCGGGCTCCGTGTATAGATGCCGCTCGTGCCGGCCACGGCGCAGACTTGATCGACGGCCTCGACACAGCTCTGCATGAGATGAACCGCGGCCAGCATCAGTCTGCCCTTCTCTTCCCGGGTGGAGGCCCGCCCGGCCAGGGTACGCTCCCATGCCTCGACAGCCGTCGTGTAGAAGAACGAGCGCGCGGCAGACAACACGCCTTCCGCCTTGCCCAATGCGATCTGGGCCACGGGCCGTTCGCTCAACGAAGTCCCCGACATGAATGGCGTCTTCCCGAGTGCCAGCCTTTTGAACTCATCGATGGCGAGCCTCGCGACCCCAAGCGCGACCGGTGCGAGGACGACGATTCCCTCGCCCAAACTTGGATAGCGGTACAGAGGTCCCTTGAAGTGACTCCCCGGTTCGAATGAAGGCTGTAGGGGCCAGCTTCGCCGCGTGGGAACGAACACGTCCTCGATCGTGGCCGTGTTGCTATCTGTGCCCCTCATACCCATGCTCTCCCAGGTATCCGAGACAGTGACTTCGGCTTTGGGCAAGAAGGCGCCCCGCAACCCATCTTCCCCAGGGATCTGCACTAGCACCATGAGCCAATCAGCATCGGTGATACCGCTGCTCAAGTGGCTCTGACCCGTGACTCGATATCCGCCATCGATCGGGGTTGCCGTCATTGGAGGGTGGACCGACAGCGCGATCATGCCGTCCGGCCCAGCAGCGTAGATCTCCTCCGCCCCCTCGTCGGGCAGTCGTGCACAGTAGAAATCTCCGGAGTTCGCAGCCTGCAGGATCCAACTCGCCGCGCTGTCGAATCGCGCGACCTCTTCGAAGACGCGCGCGCTGGTGACCGGGTCCACTTCGAGTCCACCGATCGACTTGGGCGTCATCATTCGGACGAGGCCCGCCGCCTTCATGGCCTGGATCACCTCGGCCGGCACCCTCCGATTGCTCTCGCCCTCGGAGCTGTGCTCACGGATTAGGGGCCCGAGCCCCACCGCGACGTCCAGCACCTCATGGTCAACCTCAAAGCGCCGTTGGGTCGGTGAAAGCGTGGATGTCATGATGCTCACCTCCCGTTCGCCGGCACGATGTTCTGGTTGACGTGGAAGAGGTTGTCCGGGTCATAGGTCGCCTTCACTGCAGCCAGCCGCTCGTAGTTCGCGCCGTAGTTCTCAGGCGCACGGTGGTCGTCGTCACCGGACATGAAGTTGACGTAGCCTCCCTTGCTGCCCGAGTGGGCATGAATGGCTGCGTAATAATCCTTCACCCACTGGATGTTGGCTTTGTTGTCGGCAGGGTCGTCCCAGATTCCCACGATCACCGGGGCGAAGCTCTTGTCCCGGTGTCCGAAGGCGGTCTCGTCGGCGCCGACCCGTTGAGCCGCGCCGTTGATCGCGTGGAGATGCATGCTCGAGCTGATGTGCGGAGTCTTCTTGCCGTGCTCGATATGCGCCGCGATCGCTTCGTCGGTGAGCTCAGCGATGAAGTCCGCCTTCCAATAGTGCTGCATGCCCTTCGGGACGAGACCGTCGAAGGCGCTCTGGAGGGCCGGAAAAGGCAAGACGTCGACGCCCTGCGCCTTGACTTCGGCGGCGTCGCGCAGCGGCTTGAGGACTCGGTCGGCCTCCTCATGGGGACCATTCCAACAACAGACGAGGACGCAGAACAGGTCCCCGATGCGGTCCTGCGGGATGAAGGGCAGCTCAGGAGCGATCTGCCAGCCGAAGAAGCAGCCGAGCTGCTCGGGCGCGATGGCGATGTACTCGCGGTAGGCCTCAAGGACGGCCCCAGCGTCGTCGGCCTCGAAGAACATCGGGCCGCCGACGACGTCGCCGACCTCGTGGAGCTGGAACTCGAAGCTGGTGACGACGCCGAAGTTTCCGCCACCGCCGCGGAGCGCCCAGAAGAGGTCTTCATTCTGGTAGTCGTTCGCTTTGACCTGTCGGCCATCGGCGAG
>JAHEJX010000199.1 GCA_024638645.1 Actinomycetes bacterium | reverse complement strand
GACCCTGGCGCTGGGGTGTGCCCGCGGCTCACTGCGTGGAGTTCGATCCTGTCAGAGGTCTTTGTCAGAGGCTGGCTCTACGAGACCGTGAAACGCCGATGGGGGCGTATCGGAGGATCGGACAGGCCGAGACGATCTAGGCCGCGACTTTGACCCGACTTTGGCTGACAGTCGGGTACTGTAGAGACTCAGGGGCCAAACGCGAAACTGGAAACGGGTAGAGTTGTGCCTCTCAGTCTTTGTCGTACCCTGTGGTCCGGCTTTTCCGCGGACTCAAAATCCGGTGGGCTTCGGCCCTTGGGGGTTCGAGTCCCCCCTCCGGCATGCCGTCCCAACCTGCTGCACGAGAGCTGGCTGCTCGGCTGCGTGGGGAGGGAGCGAGAAGCTAGTGACTCCCGATCGCTAAAACTCCGTGATTACCGACATCGCGACCGTGTCGTAGCCTCCCATGGAGCTCAACACATCACCGGCCTCATCGAGGCTGACGGTGGTTCCCACCAGAGCGTCGGGGCTCAAAGCACCGGACTCGATCTTCCCCAGCATTTCCGGGAAGCGCGCTGCCTGCATCCCGAACGAGCCGACCAGGCTCAACTCCTGAAACAAGATCACGTCCACGGGCAAACGGATCATGCCTTGCTCCGACTGGTTGGACCCGCCCAGTCGCAAATGCCGACCCCGCGGCCGAAGACTCAGAATCGCGGGCACTGCGGTGGCCTCCGAGCCGAGCGCGTCGACCGTGACATGTGCGCCACCCGCGGTGAGCTCTCGGATCTCCTCCGGTGCGTCCGGTCCCGCGGTGACCGTGTGCGCGGCCCCGAGATCCTTGGCCAATCGAAGCTTCTCGTCGCTGCGAGAGACGGCGATCACGTTGGCCCCGAGCGCGTTCGCGATGTTGACCGCGGCGAGCCCAACGCCGCCGCAAGCGAACACGGCGACCCACTCCCCGGGCTGAACCGCGGCCTGATCGACCACTCCGTGATACGAAGTGATGAAGCGGCAGCCGAGACTCGCCGCGGACGCGTAGCTGATGGCTTCGGGTAAGGCCACGAGATTCACGTCCGCGTTCGCCACCTTTGTGTGGCTCGCATACCCGCCCGTGTAGTGCATGGTCGGGATTTGGATGTTCGCGCAGATGTTCTGGTATCCACTCGCGCACATCTCGCACTCGCCGCAGGCGTGGCCAAAGGGCGTGACGACCCTGTCCCCCTTCTTGAACCGTGTGACCGCGCTTCCCACCTCTTCGACGACCCCGCAATACTCGTGACCAGGCACCGCAGGCAGCTCGGGAACCAGACCCATCCACGGGAACCCGCCGGTCCAGAGCGTATGATCCGAGCGGCAAATCCCGCACGCCTCGACCGCGAGCACGGCATCGCGAGGACCACATTCGGGATCGCTCCAGTCGTCGTGCACCTTTACGGGCTCACCGAACTGTTCTATGACAGCTGCTCTCATGAGGACTCCTCCTGCGCATGCTCCGAAGTATGAATCATGACGTACGATCTTTCCGGTCAGACATTGAGGCCTCCCGCTTGGTCGGAAGTCCGCCAGCACGCAAGTGCTAGATCGTCAACTTATCGCCCTAAGCCGTAGCGCGGCAGCGAGGAGGCCGATTCCGCTGCACTGGCCCAGGCCCGGGCGCTATGTCGGCTGTGCCGTGATTGTGTCGTAACGGAGAGGTTCTGAGCGTCACAGAGCGGGAGGTTGACGCACGGGTAGCCCGCAACTCAGAATCCGGTGGGCTTCGGCCCTTGGGGGTTCGGGTCCCCCCTCCGGCATGAGGTCGGCTACCTTTCCACCAGACAGTTGCAGGGTCGGGACAGACCCAGGTGTGGCTTCACTGCCCGACCCCCGACCATGAGGTTGCCGTGGCTGGCGAAGACAATAGGGAGCTCGTGGCGCTACGTGATCGGCGCGAAGATGTAATTGCCGCCCTCTCAAAGCATTTCACCAACGACACCCTGGGCCTGGACGAGTTCGAGCGGCGCGTGGATCTTGCCCACCGCGCTGGCTCGATCGCCACGCTGGACGCACTGCTCTCGGATCTGGAGCCCGCTGGGGCAGCAGCAGCGGGCAGAGCCCTGGTCCCGAAGACGGACACGGCCGAGACCGCCATCGCGACCCACGAATTCGGTACCCGGCGGGTTCTGACGATTCTCGGTAGCACCCAGCGCAAAGGAACGTGGCGCGTGCCCCGGACGCTCCCGGTGGTGACCGTTTTGGGCGGCGTCGACCTGGACTTCCGGGAAGCCGAGTTCGGGCCTGGCGTCACCGAGGTCAAGGTGACGAACGTGTTGGGCGGGGTCGCCATCATCGTGCCACCTCACCTCCGGGTGGTGTGCGACGGCGCGGCCATTCTGAGCACCTTCGAGGGAATGGAGCACAGAGAAGGCGAGCCCGATCCGGATGCGCCCCTCTTACGCATCTCCGGGGTCGCGATTTTGGGTTCCGTGGAAATCTCCACTCGTCTGGTCGGGGAGCCGATGAAAGCCGATGATACCGCAGACATCGGCGAGATCGGTCAGCGTCGCCTCCCATCCGGTAAGGGATGAAGGTGCAAGTCCAGGTTATCGGTGTAATCGTGGCGGTCTTCGGGGTGAGCCTGGCCCTGTGGTGTGTCCTTGTGTTTGCGGTGGTGGGGCGCGGCACACCCTTTCCCTTCGATCCTCCCCGACGCCTGGTGGTACGAGGCCCGTATCGCTTCGTCAGA
>JAHEJX010000027.1 GCA_024638645.1 Actinomycetes bacterium | reverse complement strand
CTCGCGCGCCTACTTGAGAGTAGCCGCGGGCTCGCAAGCGAGCCCGTTCGAGTTTGTTGCGCGAACTCGGCGGGGGTGAGGTTGGGGTGGCACGGTCGCGCGTCGGGAAGCTTCAGGACGGGGCGCTTGTCGACTGTCCGCCGATCATCCGAGCCCGTTCGAGTTTGTTGCGCGAACTCGGCGGGGGTGAGGTTGGGGTGGCACGGTCGCGCGTCGGGAAGCTTCAGGGCGCTTGCTGTTCCGTCTACCCGTCATCCGTTCCGTTTTGGTACTACCGCGATGCCGTCGCCGGGGACGTCGACGATGGCGACCTCGGTGTTGTAGTGCTCGCGGATCAGATCTGGAGTGAGCACTTCGCGCGCCGTCCCCGATGCCACGATCCTTCCTTGCGCGAGCAACACCAACCTGTCCGTGAACTGGCCGGCAAGCGAAAGGTCGTGCATCGCCGCCACGATTGTCACCGGCCTGTCCTTGCGGATGGAGCCGATCATCTCGAGAGCCGCCACCTGGTGTCCAATATCGAGAGCCGTTGTCGGCTCGTCGAGCAATAACACTTCCGGCTCCTGGGCCAACGCCCGAGCGAGGACAACCCGCTGCCTTTCGCCGCCTGAGATGTCGCCGAGATGGCGTCTGGCCAAATGGGCGGCATCGAGAAGCTCGAGAACCTCGGTGGCGACGGCAATATCGCGAGGGCCCTCCACAGCGAAGTAGCCGATATGTGGGGCGCGTCCCAGCAGCACGTACTCGCCCGCCGTCATCGACTCAGGGAAGAACGGGTCCTGCGGCAGATACGCGACCAGTTGGGCCATGCGGCGCCTTCCGTGATCTCGCGGCGTCGCTCCTTCCACGGTGACTGTGCCGGAGGCCGGTGGGTGCAAGCCGGCTATGACCTTCATCAAGGTGGACTTGCCGGCGCCGTTGGGGCCGAGGATCCCAACCCACTCGTTCTCCGCAACGTGAAGGCTGACGTCACGCAGTACTGAGGGCCCGCCGTACCCTGCCGTGACGGCCTCGATGGTGATGCTCATGAGATCACGCGCCGACTCGTGCGCAGGATCAGAGCGAAGAACGGAGCCCCGACGAATGCGGTGATCACGCCGATTGGAAGCTCTGCAGGCGAAGCGACGGTCCGGGCGGCCAGGTCGGCCAAGATAAGGAAGGCCGCCCCCAGTGCGGCAGACATCGGAAGCAGGGTCCGGTAGCTGGCGCCGACGAGCAGTCGAACTGTGTGGGGCACGATCAGGCCGACGAAGGCAATCAACCCGCTCACCGCTACGGCGGCCGCCGTTCCAAGTGTCGCAAAGATGATGACGATCGCTCTCACCCGGCCAGTAGGCACCCCGAGCGCATTGGCTTCCGCATCGCCGACTGACAGTGCATCGAGCAACCTTCGGTGGAACAGAAGCACAACGCTGCTCACGACGACGTATGGGAGCAGCACGAGCACCTCGCTCCAGCCCGTTGTGGTGAGGCGCCCCAGGATCCATGTGTACACCTGGCGAACGGTCTCGAGGTTGCGCTGCTGTAGATATGTCTGGAGAGCGGTGAAGAACGCAGCCACGGCGACGCCGGCGAGGATGATCGTCGTGGCGCTGCGGCCGCCGATCGACCGTCCAACCGCGTAGGTCAGTGCCACCGCAACGGTGCCTCCCGCGAAAGCGGCGATTGGCAGGAGCGCCGTGTTGGTCTCGGCGGCACCGACGATCACAATCGTCGCGCCGAGCCCTGCCCCCGCCGCCACACCGAGCAGATAGGGGTCGGCCAGCGGGTTGCGGAAGACACCTTGGTAGGCGCCGCCGGCGATTCCGAGCATCGCACCGACGAGCCCGCCGAGCACGACTCGCGGTAACCGCAGCTCCCACAGGATCGCCTGCTGGGTAGCGGTCAGGTCCGAGGCGTCTTCGGTGAACGCTGCGCCGAAGAGCTCGCGCAGCACCTGCGTCGCTTCGAGTTCGGCAGGCCCGACAACCACCCCGAGCAACGTCACGGCACCCAGGACGGCAATCCCGGCCGCCAGCCATCCCCACCGCAGTGAAGAAGGCCGGAGCCCGCCGGTCGGTGCCGCCATCGCTATCCGCCGCGCCGTCTGGGGTGCGCGTGTCTATTCACCCAACGCCTCGATCGCGGCCACGATCGCTTCGAGGAAGCCGATCACTCGTGGTCCCCATCGACTGGCTATGTCGTCATCCAATTCGATGACGGTCCCGTTGGAAACGGCAGAGAGCTGGTCCCACCCGGGACGCTCGGCCAGGGTTGCCGCCGACTGGCCGCAGCACTTCGTGTCCGCCAGAAATATCAGGTCCGGGTCTGCTTCGAGAATGAACTCGGGGGAGAGTTGCGGAAACCCGAAACCCTCGGCGTCAGCCGGATCGGCGATGTTTTGGAGGCCGACGACGCTGTAGATCTCACCGATGAAGGTGCTCGATGTCACCGAGTAGAAGGTGTCGTCGAGCTCGTGGTAGTAGGTGAGCGATTCGCCGATCTCCTTCAGCTCGTTGCCGAGCTCCATGATCGTCGCCTTCATCTCACTGACGATTTCGGTTGCCGCCCCAACATGTCCACTTGCGGCCCCGAGCGCTTCGATCTGGGCGTAAGCGTCGTCCAATGAGAGAGCTGAAAACTGGACCACCACGGGGATGCCGAGCGCGGTCAACCCCGACTCGATGTCGCCTGGATCAAAACTCATGACAACCAGATCCGGATCGAACGCTGCGATCGCTTCGACGCTCGGCGAGAAGGCGCTCAGATCGGTGATCGGGGCTTCTTCCGGAAAGTTGGACTGCGAGTCGACTGCGGTCACTTGATTGCCCGCGCCGAGGGCGAACAAGATCTCGGTGGCCGTTGGGCTCAGTGAGACGATCGCTTCCGGCCTGGCTTCGAGCGTCACGCTGCCGGTGCCGTGGGCAATAGTGACCGGATAACCCGCAGTGACCGGGTCTGGCGACGTCGTTGTGGATTGGCCGGGTGCCGCTGTCGTAGTTGTGGCGTCCGTGGTGGTTGGCGCAACGGTCGTTGTGGCCTCGGTGGTAGCCGGAGTTGCTGTGACGGGGGGCTGGGTGGTCGGCTCCGTGCTGTCGCTGCATGCACCGAGCACCATCAGGATTGCCAGCGCGATGGCAAGCTTGCGCTTGATCAAGAACATCCTCCAATTGATCCGGAGGATGAAGAGAGTCTGGTGGCTTGTGCCACAAACTGCCCTTCCTCCGAGGACTGGTTTGCCGCTGGCGGGCAGGCGACCTGGCTCGCACTTGCTAGATGAAGCAAGTGCTCACAGTTGCGGGACAGCGCCGGTTTCGGACCGGACTTCGCTGACACCGCCAGCATCTCGAGCTATGTGTCGAGACGAGCGGACGTTAACCCGCCAACGGACTCGGAGCGAGTCGCCTGACACGTATCCGGTATCCGGTAGGTCCAGTCGGTACTGTCCGAGGCATGAGTGACAGAAGACAGATTTCGCAGGGCAGTACGTTTGAGGAGCAGGTCGGGTACTCGCGGGCGATCGTGGATGATCCATGGGTGTTCGTGGCGGGAACGACTGGTTTCGACTATTCCACGATGACGATCTCGGACGACATTGTCGAGCAAGTGAACCAGACGCTGGCCAACATCGACGCTGCGCTGCGCCAAGCAGGCGCGACAGCTGCCGACGTGGTGCGGGTGCGTTACTACCTTCCAAATGCGGACGAATTCGAAGCCTGTCACCCCTCGCTGCGCCGTTACTTCGGTGAATCCCGCCCGGCGGCGACGATGATTGTGTGCGGTCTGGCCGACCAGCGTATGAAGGTCGAGATCGAAGTCACGGCGCTCAAACGGGGCTAGTCACCGTTCCAGCGGAAAGACCTTTTCACTACGATGGAAATATCGGATGGGGAGGGAATCTCGTATGCGTCGCGTCACGGTCTTGGCGTTTGTCCTAGGTCTGGTAACTGCTGTGTGGGCGCCGGTTGCGGCGCAGGAGACGGCCGAAGAGCAGCTTGGCCCCAGGTTTGGGCCCGATGTGGCGCAGCCCGCCGGTCCAGTCACTATCTCGAGTCACCTATTGCAGGCTGCCGCGCTGCATGCGGATGGGCTCGATATGGAGGCGATCGCGTCAGCGCTTCCGCTGCTGAGGGCTGTGGCCGACTCGGTTGAGGTCGAGCTCCGCTTCGATTCGTTCTCGGATGCCGGACTCGCCGCAGCTGAGTCCGTCGGACTCGAGGTTGCCAACGTTCACGGCGATGTTGGCTTCGTCACTGGTCGAATTACCCCTGCCGATGTCCGTGATCTGGCGTCAGTGCCTGGACTGGCCACTGTGCATCCGCTCTATGGATATACGACGTTCACCGGCTCCGTCGACAACCAAGCCGACGTATCGATGAGAGCCGATCAAGCTCGGTCGCTTGCCGGAATCGACGGAACAGGTGTCGAGATCGGGATCCTGTCCGATAGCTTCGATGCCAACAACACCGGGACGATTGTGGGCAACAACTGCAACCGGCGCGTCAGTGGGACTTCTTCGCAGAACTCTGGTGACCTGCCGGCTGAAGTTGGACTTCTCCTGCGCGCCTCCCCGGGAACCGACGAGGGACGAGGCATGGCTGAGTTGATTCACGACCTGGCTCCTGGATCGGATCTCACGTTCCATTCTGTGATAGGTGGCGAGGCAGTGTTTGCCCAAGGCATTCGCGACTTGGCCGACTGCGGCGCCGACGTCATCGTCGATGACGTCCTCTACTTCGGTGAGCCGATGTTCCAAGACGGGATCGTTGCGCAAGCGGCGGATGATGTTGCCAAGGATGGAGTGCCCTACTTCTCCTCAGCCGGTAACCAGGGCGAGTTCGGCGTCGACGACATGTACACGGACATCACGCCGGGTAATCAGAATCTCGGTGACAACCTTCATGACTTCGGCGGCGGAGATGCCTTCGGCAAGGTCACCCTCGATCCCGGCGAAGGTTTCATCGCCGTCCTCCAGTGGAATGATCCATTTGACGGCACGTTGGGAGACGGGGCTCTCGCCGACTACGACCTCTTGGTGTTCGACCAGGCGAATCCGAACTCGGCATTGACTGGCTCGCTCACCGTCCAAGGCTGCGGAATCAATCCCGGCGACCAGGGTGGAGACCCGTTGGAATTTGTTCAGTATGTGAACAACGGCGCAACCACAGACGACGTTTTCATAGGGATTGACAGGTTCTGTGGTGGAGGCGGCGGAAAGCATCTAAGGATGGCCACGTTCGGTATCGGCGCCTCGGTGACCGATATCGAGTGGGAAGGAGACATCTTCCGCGATGCCCAGATCTACGGTCATGCCGCTGCCAAGAACGCTCGCGCGGTCGGCGCAGTTTTCTATGGAGAGATCGACGATCCAACCGTTGCTCCGCCGAACAACCAGACCAACGTTGAGCCCTTCTCTTCCCTGGGCGGCGATATCCCGATCTACTTCAATCGGAGTGGAGCGGCGCTGAACAATCCGCAGACTCGCTTCAAGCCGGAGATCTCCGCGGCGGACGGGACCAACACGACGTTCTTCGGCAGTGACATCGGTTTCGATCCGGACAATCATCCGAACTTCTTCGGCACGTCCGCCGCAGCGCCGCACGCGGCGGCGGTGGCCGCGCTTGTGATGCAAGCGCATCCGGAATTGTCCCGCGCCGACGTTTACGCGACGCTCGAGATGACGGCGATTGACATTGAGGTAGCCGGCATCGATCCACTGTCCGGACACGGCCTCGTCGATGCTCTCAACGCGGTCTCATCGTGCAACGGCCAGCCGGCTACGCGGCTCGGTACGCCGGGTGATGACACCATCAACGGTACGCCGGGCGCGGACGTGATTGTGACGTTCGGGGGCAACGACATCGTCAACGGTAGGGGAGGTAATGATGTCATATGCCTCGGTGCAGGTGCGGACGTCGCCACCGGCGGGGGAGGCAAAGACCTGATCTTCGGTCAAGGCGGCAACGACAACATCGACGGGCAGGGTGGCGCAGACACGCTCGATGGCGGCCGCGGCAAGGACACCTTGGTTGGCGGTCCCATGAACGACACGCTGCTCGGCGGTGATGGAGACGACACGCTGAACGGCGGTGGCGGCAAGGACACCTTGTCCGGCGGCAAGGGTAAGGACGGCCTCAACGGCGGCAGGGGCGCCGACACGCTGAAGGGTGAAGGGGCCAACGATCTGCTCAACGGTGGCGAAGGTAACGACAAGCTCGTGGGTGGAGCCGGCAGCGACGAGCTGTTGGGAGCCGGCGGTGATGATGAAATCCTCGGCGGCGGTGGCGCAGACACTGCCAACGGTGGCGACGGTGCCGACGACATACGGGGAGGTGGTGGCCCCGACGTCCTAGCCGGCGGTGCCCAGGGCGACACGATCAGGGGTGAGGCCGGCAACGACAGATTGAACGGCGGGGGAGGCCCTGACAACCTGATCGGTGGTGGAGGCAACGACACTGTCAACGGTGGCCCTGGATCAGACAGTTGCATCGGCGAGAATCAGTCGAACTGCGAGGCGTAGAAGCGCCCAGTGCTGACAGGTTTGTGGGCGGCCGGGGAACCGGCCGCCCAACCTGAGCGTCTCAATAGTGATATGAAGAAATACCTACCACTGCTGACACTCATGTTTGTGATTGCCGCCTGCGGCGGTGCATCGGAGCCCGCCGCGACCACACCGGCACCGTCCGCCACGACACCGGCACCGTCGCTGGGCGCGGATTCTCTAGAGCCCACATTGGTTCCAAGGCCATCCGGCACCGACACCAAGATGTCGTCCCAGCTCTACATGGCCCGGCTCCTCGCCGATGACGGTTTCGGCTTCGACGACATCGCGGCCGCAGTGCCCGAGCTGCAGTTCGACGAAAACGGAGTTCTCATCGAAGTAACGCTCGATGCCGTAGACGCCGAAACTGTTGCTGCACTTACAAATGCCGGCCTCGTGATCAGCAACGAGTTTCCTGATCTGTTGCTGGTCAACGGCTCGATCGCACCGGCAGATCTCAGTGGACTCGCTGAGTTGGAATCGGTGGTCTCGATCGCAGCTGCATTCGGGTTCACCAACAACTAGCGGTCCTAGCCTGGGGCCATGCTCGACGAGCGAATACCGGTTGTTGCCTTGGACGGCCATCGCTACGCAGTCGAGGTCCACGATGAGCCGACTGCGAATGCCATCGTCCTTGTGCTTCCCGCGATGGGCGTTACGTCGACGTACTACGGCGCGCTCATCGAGAACCTCCGGGAATCAGGGGTGGCAGTCGCGATTGCCGACTGCCGCGGCCACGGCCAATCGGACGTGCGGGCCAGGCGTGGCGTCGACTGGGGCTATCGAGAATTGGTCGAGGTCGACTTGCCGGCGACCATTGACGCGGTCAGACAACGGCTCCCCGATCGGCCGATCTACGCGTTGGGCCACAGCCTCGGAGGCCAAGTCGCATGTCTCCACGCGGCCGCGTATCCCGGTGAGCTTGCGGGAGTCGCGCTGGTGGCCTCGTGCAGCGTGCACTTCGTAGGCTGGGGATTTCCGCGGGGTATCGCCACGCTTCTGGCCACTCAGCTCATCGCTATGACGTCTCGACTATCTGGATACTTCCCCGGCGAGAGGCTGCGGTTCGCCGGCAAGGAGGGTCGGCGCCAAATGATCGATTGGGCGCACAACGCCCGCACCGGCAGGTGGACCATCCGAGGTAGCTCGCACGACTACGAGCAGCTTCTCACCAAAGTCGACATTCCCGTGCTCGCCATGTCGTTCGCCGGCGATACCTATGCGCCCCGTGCGGCCGTCGACAACCAGGTGGCCAAGTTGTCGAGCGCCGCCCTCACCCGGCACCATTGGACGGCGGCGGACTTCGATAGGGGCGGGCTTCACCACTTCCGATGGGTACGACACAGTGCGCCGATTGCCGGCATGGTCAAAGACTGGATCGGCTAACCGACGGGGATGGCAGCGCTCACGGCGGCGATCCCATCGGCTCCAAACGCCACAACCTGGAGCCAGCCGGGTCGCACAAGGCGGGCACCGGCGCCGGCTCGGTCGACCTCACCAGCCCCGATCGTCACGGCCGTTTCTGCTCCGGCCCACGTCCACAGGACAGTGCCGGCGTCGTCCACGACGATCGCAATGTATTGATCGGCCCCTGCCGCTGCGTCCCAGGTAATCGAAGGCCGCATAGAGCCCTCGACTGCGACCTCCAGAGTTGCCGCCGCCGGTGCAGCAGCCGTCATTGCAGTCAAAGCCGCAGGTACGGCCGGTGCCGCGGTCGTCGTTGCTGCTGTCGGCGCAACCGTTGTAGCGGGTGGCGGGGTCGTACTTTGAATCGTCGTAGATACCTGCCCGGGGGCGGCCGAGGTCGTAGTTTGCGGAGTCTCTGATTCGCCGGAGCACGAGGTGAGAACCAGCAACAAGACGCCGCCGAAGACCCGCAGCCTCATGAGCCGCCTCTTATCGCTTCGATCTCAGTGGCGAGAAACACGGCGTATTCACCGTCGCCAAATGCAATTGATGCAGCGACAAGCCACTCCAAGGTGCTGATGTTCTTGTCGAAGATCGCCTGCGGCGCGATCGTCATGACGGCATCCATACCGAAGCCGCTGACCTTGGCGAGCACCCCGGCGCGGCCTGCGAGCGCGGCGAGTTTGGCAACTGCCTTGCCGTCGAGCTGCTCGGCAGCGAACTCGAGTGCAGCTTGGATGAAGATCTCGACGGCGAGGCTTATGCCGAGGCTGAAGCGATCAACGTCGACACCGTCGCAGTCGGGAATCCCTTCGAGTTCGGCGAGGATCGTCTCGGCTTGAACAAGTAGTGCTTCTGCATCGACCGCTACCTGCCCGAGACCGATCGTGGGTATGTCGAAGACCAACTGTCCAAAACCGGTGGCGATCTGGTTGAGCTGCTCCATCCGCTTTGTGATGAATTCCTTCTCTTCGGCGCTCTCGCCGAAGATGCGATAGGCCGTGAAAGACTCTTCGCTGGCAACCTTGAAGCCAAAGGCAGCGAAGGCTTCCGCGAGAGCGGACAGCTTGCCCTCGAAGGAACCCTCGACCACCTGGCAATCGGCGTAGTCGCCTCGCAGCGGCGTCGGGGCCGGCTCGAGGCGGGGGATGTTGAACGGAATGGTGATCCCGTCAACCGTGGTGGAGCCGGTTGCCGATTCCCTCACCAGTAGCGGAATGCCGTCTGCGCCGTCGATGATCCCCAGCTCTTCGATCCGCTGAGTGCCGCCTTCGCCGGCTGCAGTGCCCTTGCCCTGCCACGTGATGCCGTAATCGCCCTTCGGCTCACCGTCGACGATCTCCAAGAAGAACAAGCCGCTGGCCACGGCGCTCCCGCTGCCAAATGTGGATGTCGTGCCGTCTGTGAATGTGCCGCTGGCGATGCCCCCGCCGCTGATGAAGCCGTACCACTCGCCGTCCGGCCACGGACCCGCGGCGAGGCTCGCCCCTGCTGTTGCGACAAGAGAAAGCGCGAGCAGCAGTGCCACGATCCTCCGTCCGCCACCGCGCCCAGCCATCTTCACCAAAGCTCCCTCCGCTCTGTTCGCAAGGTAGAGCGGCACAGGCTGCGGATAAATACGTCATTAGGCGTAGTTGGAGCTCAGTTCGCGCACGCGAGCGGCTGCGCTTGCTCTGTTGTCGACTTCGAGTAGTCGGTATACGGCCTCGAGGTGTTTCTTGACCGTTCCTTCAGCAACGCCGAGCCGTCGTGCAATCTGCTGGTTGGTGCCGCCTTCGGCAAGAGCCACTGCCACATCGATCTGCCGTGGTGTCAGGCCGGCCCCGGCCAGGCCGTGTGGGTCGATCTGGGTGGCCGATTGCACCAAGACCACATGTGGCCCTTCCGGGCTGGGCACGACGCTACCCATCGCCCCGTTCGGCGCCTCGGACAAGAGCACGGGGGCGGAAGGGATGGCCATCTGGGTGCGGTCGTATCCGTTGACTTTGGCCGCAAACGTCGACTCGAGGCGCTGTGGGATCGGACGGCCTGGTTCCATCTCGACGCCCACCTCTCGCAGGATTTCGCTCGTGCCATCGGTGAGGTCGGTGACTTCGCCGTCATCCTTGACGAGGGCGACAGACCAGCCGGTAGCGCTGAGGGCGCTTCGCAGGAGCTCGGAACCCTCTCGAATCTGGGCCGCCCGATAGGCGTGCACCATGTACGGGCGCAGCGTGTCCATCACCAACCTATCGCGTTCGGAGAACCCGGTTTCGTCCCTGTTGACTGCAAATCCCATGGCGACTCCGCGTGGTGCCGGGAGAGGCAGGACCATCTGCGTCTCTATGCCGATGAACGCAAAGATGTCTCTATAAAGCGACGTTTCTCTGAATTCCCCCATGTCCACGAAGTCGGCGAGGATGTGTGTGCGGGTATCGCCCGTGGCCTGAACGTGTCTCACGATGGGGTTCTGGTCGGCGTAATCGAGAAACTTGTCGGCGAGATGCTGGTATTTGACCGGCTCTGGCTTGATTTCCAGGCGGAGGGTTTGTTCGAGGGCGTTCACCTCGTTCCACGAGACGTCGACAGAAGGAATCAGTTTCAAGAGCCCGGTCAGCGATACGTCGATGTAGGTGTCGAGGTTCTGGGCCAATACGACGGCACTGATCAAATCGTCGACTTGTTCTTTGTCTGCGGGGGACAGCACAACAGTCATTGTGAGCAAGCCTAGAAGCCGCTTGAAGGCATGTTCCAACGGCCTAGCCTCCACGACTGACCATGGGCATCATCAAGCACATTGCGACTGAATCCGATTGGCAGGAGCGCGGTGACACTTACGCACCCGCTGACTGGCGCGAAGAGGGGTTCATCCATTGTTCAACGGCAGAGCAGCTGCTGCGGACGGCCAACAAACACTTCTCCGGCCGAACCGATGTTGTCCTGTTGACGATCGACACCGACAAGCTGACCCCGCTGGTCGTTTGGGAGGACACGGCGGGGTCGGGCGAGGACTTCCCACACATCTACGGCGTTATCGATGTCGCGGCGGTGGTGGCTGCCGAACCGTTTGCGGCAGGTCCAGACGGAACCTTCGATTGGTGGTCGACGGAAGGGTGAGCGTCGCTCAGCTCGTGATCGAGAACTCGAACTGCAAGGTTTGGTGGTTGCTCTCGCCGGAGGCGTCGTCCGTTGCCATCTCCAGGATGTAATCGCCGGGGGCGAGACCGGACAGGCTGAACGAGAACTGGCCCCAGGCCTCGGTCCAGTCGTTGACGGTCGTGATGTAGAGGTCGCTGGAGAAAGGGCTGCCACCGAAGGTCGGTGTCCAGGTTGCGACGACCGGAACGCCCGATCCCGCGTCCTTCACGACGGCGACCAGGCTTGCTTCGAATCCCCGTGAATAGCCGGCAAATCTCGTGCTGTTGGCCAGGTTCTCGGGAGTCGGCCCAAGGTCGGCGGGATCGATGAGGACGACGCCGGTACCACTCGCCCAGGACTGTTGGCTGGTGCCGCCTGGGATGAACCAATGGTCGACGACGATGCGCGCCGGCGTGTCGAGGTAGAAGACATTGTGAACGCCGGGCCCTGTTGGCACGTTGGCCAGCAATCCGTTTTGGCCGAACTCGTCGGTAGCGCCGCCTGTCTTGCGCACGATGTAGGCACCGGGCCTTCCCGCGGCCCCCGGCAGAGCTCGGAAGATATCGAAGGTGTCGATGATGATGTGGGGAACTGCCGATCGATTGTCGACTGCCCTCACCATGGCCGGAACTCGATTTGCCGGCGCCGCGGCATCGAGGTTCTCCCAGTCGAATCCGGTGCCCAATGTGATGACGGTGCGGGCACAGCCACCGGCACTTATCTGCTCTACGTCGAAGATGTGGTCGGCGTTCGAGTCGGCTGCCGGGCCGGCCCATGTGTCTGGAGTGCGGCCCTGATCTGCCGGGCCCACGGAGCACGGATGCCGGCCGAGCGGAGCTCGTGTTTGATCGACCATGGCGAGGAAGCGTTTGTCGACCCAACCTCGGAACTGGGCGTCGGTTACCTCGACCCACGTCGAACCCGTTGATGTGTTCCATCCCCGACCGGTAGTAAGCACACCGTCGTAGGTGGGGTCGTACGTTGCAACGATCTCGCTGTCGACGCCGGGCCCGGATCGGACGTTGAGCACGTCGTCGCCGGCCACGTCAGTGACTCTGTACACGGCAGACTCCTCGTTGAATGCCTCGCCCGAAACGACCGTCGTCGACGTGGTGGTCGAGGTTGTCGAGCTCGTGGGGGAAGACGTCGCCGTGCCAGACGTGGTATCCACGGATGTGGTAGTCGGCGATGGAGCGGTTGTGCCGCTGGTTGATGTCGTACAGGCGGCGACAACGGTCGCAAATACTGTCAGCGCGGCGATGAGCTTCCTATGCAAGTCGGCTCCCGTACGGGTATCGGTTGCGTGATTGGCCCGGCGACGACCCGGCAGGCGATTCGGGTTGCGGCCCGAGAAGCCGATGTCGGGTGTTGTGCTCGGCTACCAATCCATCGGATAATCTTGGTTGCCCCTTGACCAGGGCATTTGGGGCTCAGCCGCCTAGAGCGGAGGCCAGGTCGGCCTGGAGATCGTTCAAATCCTCGAGCCCAAGCGAAAGCCTGATGGTTCCCTCGGTGATGCCCATCCCCTGACGCACGGTCGGACCGAGGCGTCTGTGCGTGGTGGTGGCCGGGTGGGTGATCAGCGACTTGGCGTCTCCGAGGTTATTCGAGATGTCAATCAGCTCGAGGCGATTCAGCACCGCAAAAGCTTCTGAGGTGCCGCCGGTGAGTTCGAATGTCACAACCGTCCCCCCACACTTCATTTGACGCTTTGCCAGCTCGTGCTGGGGATGGCTGGCCAGGCCCGGATAGATCACACGGTTCACGTGAGGGTGAGTCTCGAGATACTCGCCGAGTGCCAGCGCCGTTGCCGACTGCCGCTCAACGCGCAGCGAGAGCGTCTCCAGACTCTTCAGGATCACCCAGGCGTTGAACGGGCTCAGCGAGGGCCCGGTGTGTCGCATCCACGGCTGCAGCTTCTCGAACACGAATTCTTCACTGCTCAGAATGGCGCCACCGAGTGTGCGGCCGTGGCCGTCGAGGTGCTTGGTGGTCGAGTACACCACCACGTCTGCTCCCAGATCGAGGGGCCGCTGCAGGACAGGTGTCGCAAACACGTTGTCGACGATCACAGATGCGCCGGCCGAGTGAGCCATGTCGCTCACCGCGGCGATATCGATCAGCTCCTGCATCGGGTTGGAAGGCGATTCGAAGAAGACCACCTGCGCCGGCTCCGATAGTGCGCGTTCCCACTGATCGAGGTCGGGGCCGTCGACGAAGTCGGTTTGTACCCCATAGCGTGGCAGGAGCTCGCTGAGGATCACGAAGCACGAGCCGAACAGCCCGCGGGCGGCGACGACTCGGTCGCCTGACTGCAGGCTGGCAAGGAGCGCGTTGAACACGGCCGCCATCCCTGAAGCCGTGGCCCATGAGGCGGGGGCGCCCTCGAGCAGCCGCAGCCGCTCCTGCAGCATTGCGACCGTCGGGTTGCCGTAGCGCGAATAGATGAAGCGGTCTCTCTCGCCGGCGAAAGCAGCCTCGGCTTCCTCGGCTGAGGAGTAGACGTAGCCCGACGTGAGAAACAATGCTTCCGCGGTTTCGTCGAACTCAGTTCGCTGCAGCCCGCCGCGTACTTCGATTGTGGCGCGATTCCAGTCCGTCACGACTGCCTCCACGGCAGGCCTTCTGTCTTCCAGCCCGCCACTGCGCCGCGGTGGCCCTGGTGGTCGAGGGGGCCTTCGAATCCGCCGGATATGTTGTAGGCCTTCGTGTATCCGCCGTGTGTGGCAAGTACGGCAGCATTGAGGCTGCGGGCTCCGGAGCGACACAGGAAGTAGACGGGCGTGTCGGGCTCGGCGCCGACGGATGCCAGTGCGTTCACCAGCTGGTCTTGGGTGATCTCAGGGTGCCATTGGATGAGCGCGACACCTTTGCCTATCGAGTCGAGGTTGGGAAGTCCCACATGGGAGAGCTCGGCCGGAGTGCGCACATCGACGAGGATCGCCGCTGAGTCGTGCTGGAGGGCGTGGTACGCAGCGGTCGGCGACACATCACCTGCGTAGTTCATAGCGATTCTCCATCGGGCCGGACCACTGCCCGCACCGGCGCGGCGTCGTCATGTTCGACGAACTGACGGAGGGGATCGGGCGAGGCTGGGTCGGTCTGTGGGGTTTGGGGAGAGTAAGTCACGTTGCTTTCCGTTCGCTCGAGCGTGGATCGACGCCTTGGGTTTCTCGGGTGGTGGCGTCTCAGCGCTGACGTGATTCGGTCGCGCCAGGAGCCACCCGAGAGCTTGGCATCGGGCAACAACACCTGAGCGTGCCGCGGCGCAACATGGCGGCGGAAGGTAATGACGAACCCGGGGGCTGTCAATGGCGCGGTCGGTATCTCGAATCTCGTTTCTGGTATTCGTGCGCTACCAGTTCCTCACCGGGCTCGAGGACGCCTGACTGATGTTTGCGAACGAGCTCTGCCGGTCGGCCATTCTCAGATCTCCCTCAGGCGGATACCGGTATCACCTCGTATCCCTCGAGCTCTGGCTCGCTGTCCGTTAGCTCTTCCGGGAATCCGGGGGCTCGCAGATCGATACCGCAAGCGTCTTCTAACAGTCTCACGATGCCTGACGACCAGAAGCGAGAGCCAAGCTCAGCCTCGCCGCGCTTGAAGATGTCGAGCACAATCGGCGAGACCTCCAGCGGCACGTTGTGGCGGTCGGCAATGGCCTGAAACAAGCCGACATCCTTGACGACGAGATCCATCGTGAAATTGATGTTGTAGCTCCCGTTGAGGATCACCTGGCTCTCCGTTTCGTGCACGAACGAATTCCCGGACGAGATGCGAATAGCCTCGTACGTCGTGTTGAGGTCCATGCCCGCCATCTTGGCTGTGGCCAGTGCTTCGCCGAGAGCAACGAGATGCACGGAGGCGAGGTAGTTGGTGAGGACCTTGAGGATCGACGCTGAACCGAGTGGGCCTGTGTGGAGAATCTGTCGGCCGAGGGTCTTGAGGATGGGGAGGACGCGCTCGAACACTTCCCTGTCGCAGCCCGCAAAAATCGAGATGTTGCCGGTAGCTGCCCTGTGGCATCCACCAGAGACGGGACAATCCACCGGATCTGCCCCCGCCGCCTGTACGAGTGTGCCGATCCGACGGACTTCGGCTTCATCGGTCGTGCTCATCTCGAGCCATGTCTTCCCGGGAGCGAGGCCGCTAATCACTCCATCGGACGACTCCATCACGGTGCTCACCGCGGCCGGCGAGGGGAGGCACGTGATGATGACGTCGGCCGCTTCGGCGAGCGCCCCGGGGGAGTCGGCCCACTGCGCTCCGCTTTCGAGCATGTCCATGGCGAGATCCTTGTTCAGGTCACGCAAGATGAGGTCGAAGCCGTTGCGATGCAGGCTGCGTGCGAGCTTGCCGCCAACGTTGCCCAACCCGATGAACCCGACCCTCATATGACCTCCGATGTGTGTGCCGGAGGATTATCGCGGCTCGGCTCGTTACGTGGCGGTTGCGCTGTCCGTCTCGATAGCTGCCTGCGCAGCCGCAAGCCTCGCAATCGGCACCCGGAAGGGCGAGCAACTCACATAGTCGAGCCCGAGTTCGTGAAACAGGGCGATCGACCGCGGTTCTCCTCCGTGCTCGCCACAGATACCGGCTTCGATATCGGGACGCCTTGATTTCGCTTTGGTGAGTGCGATCTCCATGAGCTGGCCGACGCCGTCGCGGTCGATCGTGAAGAACGGGTTGTCCTCGAGGATCCCGTTCGACAGGTAGTCGACGAGGAACCCTCGCTCTGCGTCGTCGCGGCTGATTGCATATGTCATTTGAGTGAGATCGTTGGTGCCAAAGGAGACAAACTCGGCGTATTCCGCAATCTGGTCGGCGGTCAGAGCAGCCCGTGGCACTTCGATCATCGTCCCGAACTTGTAGTCGATCGTGATGCCCTGCTCGGCCATCACGGCCATCGCTTCTTCCTCGAGCACCTCGCGCTGGCGGGCCAGCTCGGCGACGTGGGAAGTCAGCGGGATCATGATCTCGGGTTGGACGTCGATGCCCTCCAGAGATACGGCGCAAGCCGCCTCGAAGATGGCGCGAACCTGCATACGCGTCAGCGATGGCCGCATGATGCCGAGGCGCACCCCGCGTAACCCGAGCATCGGGTTCTGTTCGCGAAAGGCTTCCACCCTCGCTCGCATGTGCGACTTTTCGTCGATGGCTTCGAGGATTCGGTTCATGTCCTCGAGATTGGCTGCACTTCTGATCTGGATCTTGAGGTCGGCCAATTCTGAGGTCAGATCATCGAAGCTCGGGAGGAACTCGTGCAGCGGTGGATCGATCAAGCGGATGATCACCGGCAAACCGTCCATCACGCGGAATAGTCCGGCGAAGTCTTCCCGCTGGTGCGGGAGGAGCTGCTCGAGCGCCTCTTCGCGTTCGGCACGAGTCTCCGCTGTGATCATTTTCTGGACGATCGGCAGCCGCTCCGGCTCAAAGAACATGTGCTCGGTGCGGCATAGACCAATACCACGAGCTCCGTAGGCCCTTGCTCGCTCGGCATCTTGGGGATAGTCGGCGTTGGCCCACACGTCGATCTGGCGGACTTCGTCCGCCCACCCGAGCAGTTTGGTGAGCCAAGGATCATCGATGTCTGGAACGCGCGTGTCGAGGCGGCCATGGAATACCTGGCCGTTGGTTCCGTCGAGTGACAACCAGTCGCCCTCGCGGATGACCCGACCGGCGACCGTGAGCGTCCGGTCGCCGAGGTCGATGTGCATTTCTGCCACGCCGACCACAGCCGGCTTCCCGAACTGCCTGGCGACCAGAGCAGCATGGCTCGTGCGGCCACCTCGGCTCGTCACGACTCCTTCCGCCGCCAGCATGCCGTGCACGTCGTCGGGTTTGGTTTCTGGGCGAGCCAGGATCACCGGCTTGCCTTCGTCCGCCCACCTTTCGGCCAGGTCGGGATCGAATGCGACCCTGCCTACCGCCGCACCGGGCGAAACGTTGAGGCCTGTTGCCAGCATGTCGCCGCGGCGGACTGCATCGTGCCTCGACTCAGTAGCGAACTGCGGGTGCAGGAAGAAGTCGACGTGGTCCGGCTGCACACGCATGAGAGCCTCATCGCGTGTGATCAGGCCTTCCTCGGCCATATCGACAGCTATGCGAACGGCGGCCTGGGCGGTGCGCTTGCCGTCGCGGGTCTGGAGGAGCCACAACTTGCCCTGCTCGACTGTGAACTCCATGTCCTGCATGTCGCGGTAGTGATCTTCCAGCAGCTTGGCGATGTCGCGAAACTCGCTGTAGACGCCCGGCATCTTGTCGGCGAGCATTTCGATACGGTCGGTTCGTCTGGTGCCGGCGACTACGTCCTCGCCCTGGGCGTGGAAGAGGAAGTCGCCCTCGAGATTGGGTTCTCCGGTGGTTGCATTCCGCGACATGGCAACGCCGGTTGCCGAGTCGCCACTCATGTTGCCGAAGACCATGGTTTGAACGTTGACGCCCGTGCCTAGGTCGTGAGGTATGTTGGCTGCGTTGCGATAGTCATTCGCCCTCTTGCCGTTCCACGATCGGAAGACGGCCGCGATGGCCATCCGCAGCTGATCATTCGGATCGGACGGGAAGTCGCGCCCTGTGTATTTCCTGACGTTCTCTTTGAACTGGTCGACGATTTCGTGGAGGTCCTCGACGCCTAGTTCTGAATCATCCGTCACGCCCTGCCGTTCGCGATGTTCTGCAAGCACGTCTTCGAACGGCTCCTCGCGGGCGCCCATCACGACCGTGGCGAACATCTGGATCAAGCGGCGATACGAATCGTATACGAAGTGATCGTCATCGAAATGGTCCAGCATGCCCGCGGCTACGTCGTCGTTCATGCCGATGTTCAGAACGGTGTCCATCATGCCGGGCATTGAGAACTTGGCTCCGGATCGGCACGACAGAAGCAGGGGGTTGTCGGCGTCGCCGAACTTCTTGCCGGTCTCTTCCTCTACCTGACGTAGCGCAGCCTCGATCTGATCGACCAGGTCGTTGGGGAACGATTCGTCGAGTTTGATGTACTCGTTGCAAGCCTGAGTAGTGATGGTGAATCCCGGCGGCACGGGAACACCGATGCGGTGCATGTCGCCGAGGTTGGCGCCTTTTCCACCCAGCAGCCCGCGCACGGCCTCCCAGGATCCGCCTACGTCTGCCTCGGCCTTGTCAACCGCGTCGAATGTGTAGACCCATTTCACGTTCTCATACCTTTGTGCGGGGAAATACCAACGCGATGCTCATGGAGCGGAGGCCCGAGGGCCAGGGCCGTTTGCCCCCATCAGACCAGCGACCGACCCTTCCGAATCGAATCGGGCGGCCGTCAGTCCTCGGGGACGGTGGTGGAAGTCGAACTAGTGGTCGTTGTGGCGCTCGTCTCAACGCCGGCGAGGGCAGGAGTCATTTGTACCGCTGTGATAGCGGGAACAACCCATGCCACCGTACCGGCCCGCCTCAGGAATTCGCGCCTGGTCTTCTGATCTTCCGCCATCGAGAGCCGCCTCCTCTATGCCCATCACTCTGTCACCACGATAACCCGCCGTTGCCAGGAGTCGTGACAAGCCGTCTAGCCTCCACGCATGTCTCCACGTGTCCTCGGAGCGTTGGCGGCGGCTTCGCTTGGATGGGGCTTTGCAGCGATAGGCGTTCGTACTGCATTCGAAGCCGGCATCACGACCTTCACCGTCATCGGCGTGCGGCTCGGTGTCGCCGCGTTGGCGGTGGTTGTCTTTGCCCTGGTGCGGCGGCGCCGCTTGTCGGCTGAGGTCTGGTTGCACGGAGCGTTCATCGGGATTCCCCGCATCGGATTTGCCCCCGTGCTGTTCATAGCGTCGCTGCGATATATCTCAGCCGGCGTCGAGGCAATCATCATCACGACGATTCCGGTCGTGACCGCCCTCATGGCGTGGCTGTTCCTCAAGGAGCCGCAGGGGAAAGCTCAACAGGCCGGATTCGCAGTCGCCCTCGCCGGCAGCTTGTTGATCATTGCAGCCGGCGAGAGTGGGCTCGCAGCGGGCGAAGGGAATCCGCTACTCGGCGGCCTGCTCGCCCTCGCCGGAGTCTTCTTCGCGTCCTTGAGTGGCGTCGTCGCCCGCCATTACGCACCCAACCACGACACTGCCTCCCTCGCGGTGCCGATGTTCATAACCGGTGGCGGCTTCGCGTTCCTGGCCGCTTTCCTGTTTCGGGACTTCCAGCCAGGCGATCTGGATGCTCCGCTGTGGCTCTTGCTGATCGCGCTTGGTCTCGGCAGCACTCTGTTGCCATTCGTTGCCACTCTGTACGCGGCGAAACACACGACAGCGGCACGGGCTTCCCTCGTTGCATACGTGGCGCCCGTCATCACCGTGATCGGCGGTGTCGTCATCTTGGACGAGGTGCTGACACCGCCCATCATCATCGGTGGGGCGCTTGCGCTGACCGGTGTTGTGCTGGCCGGATCTTCTACTCGTTTCCCGCGACGGGTGGGCGCCTAGCCCAAACCGGCGAGGACGTCTCGCAGCGAGATGAGGCCTTGGCGCAGCGAGCTCGCGAGCGTTGCCAACTCCGTTCCCTGTACGGGGACCTCGATCGGAACGGTCAGGTTCACCGGAATCGCCGTGTCTATCGGGACGGTCTCGTTGATCGGTATCGCCACGTTGAGGTCAACTGGGAGGTCGAGGAGTATCGGCACCGTGATGTCGAGCGGAATGTCGATTCCGAAGGGGCCCTGAATGACGATTGTCGTATCGATAGTTTCGTTGATGGGCAGCACTGTGCTGATGGGGACCTGGATGACCCTGTCGAGCACCACTTCTGCATTGATTGGGATTGTCTCATTGATCGGGACGTTGAACATGATCGTCGATGCCTCGAACTCGGTGAGACCGGCCACGGCTTCGTCCAGGCCGGCGGTGACCGTAGGGGCGAGCTCGCCCAGCTGGTTTTGAAGGAGTGTTGCCTGCGAGCTGAACAGCGCCACACCACCGCGCAACTGCTCCATTTCGGCGCGGGTGTCGACCAGCTCAGCCTGGATGGTCTCCAGCTGCGAATTCGTGTCATTGACGCGCGCCAGCATCAGCAGACTGACCGCAAGCGAGAGCAGCGTCACGACAATCAGACCGCCAACGACTATTGCGGCATTGCGAGTGATGAAGTTGCTGTCTCGGGTAGTCATGGCCGCTCCTTGTTGAGGCGCCTCTCGTGCGTCGGTCTTGGGCATCAGCTGGGTTGATTCGGCGTCGGGGGGCTCGCGGCGTCGCATCAAGAATGCAATCGCAAACGCTATGGCAGCCAGGGCGGCGGCGGCGACGAATGTCTCTGCGAGTGCGGACGTCGTCAACTCCGCCTGAGCGGCCGTCACAGCTTCTTGGTAGCCGGGGTCGTCGAGCGGTGGGAGCTGCAGCGTGGGGCGCAGCTCGTTGAAGCGCCACAAACCGTATGCGGTGAGCCCCGATAGTCCCACCGACAGGCCAATGAGTCTGAGCACGACGACGAGACTGGCTGCCGTGCCGCGGCGGTCGGGAGGAGCAGCATCGACCACAGCAGCCGAGGTTGGAGCGGTCACCAAACCGAGCCCGAAACCAAGGATTCCGAGTTGCCACGCCATTGTCGTGTAGGCGGTATCGACGTTCCAGAAGAAGCCCATCAGGACGAACGCAACCGTGGCACCCGCCAGTCCGGCGACGACTGGTGGGCGATACCAAGTGCGCTCGGTGAGCTGTCCGCCTATGTACGAGCTGATAGCCATGGCCGCCGTCAGCGCAGACAGCACCCAACCGGAGATGACGGCCGACCGTTCGATGTCGAGCTCGACGACGTTGACGAACAACGGCACATCGACCATGGCGATCACGAGGGCGGCGCCAACGAGGAAGTTGATCACAACTGCCGTGGTCAGGTTGCGCCCTCTAAACAGTGAGAAGTCGATCAGCGGGTCATCGGATGCCCTCTGTGACCGGATGAACCAGATCCCGGCGAAGACTGCCACGATGTACAGCCAACGGAACTCGAAGTTCGTTGCGCCTGTGAGCTCGTCGAGCCCGCTGACGCTCTGGATCTCCGCCGCGCCGAGAAGCGCCAGGTTGAGAGCGACAAGGGTCACCGTCAAGGTTGCCGCCCCGACCCAGTCGATCGTGTTGCGCGAGCTTGGTTTGTCGAACGCGCGCAGCGCCCACCAGGCTCCTGCAATCCCGATCAGAGCGAGTGGAATGTTCAGCCAGAACTGCCAGCGCCATGAGAGGAAATTCACGAGCATTGCGCCGTAGAGCGGTCCCCAGACCCACCCCAACGTCTCGATGCCTCCCAAGATCCCGAGCGCCTTGGCCCGCTTGCCCTCCGGGTAGACGTCGGCGACAACCGCCATGCCTATCGGGACCATGGCGCCGCCGCCAAGCGCCGTCAGCACCCGGCCAAACAGGAACGGCCCGAACGTGTTGGAAAGGGGGATGATGATCGAGCCGGCCATGAACAGCGTGAAGGCTGCCATGTACACGCGGCGGCGCCCGATCACGTCGGACAGCCGTCCCATGAATGGCATCACCGCCACAAACGCAATCAGGTAGGCGTTGACGATCCAGGCGGCGTCGTCGAGACCGTCGGGCAGCACGATCCCGAGATCCCCGATGATCGGCCGCAGCATCGTGGTCACGACGGTGAGGTCGTCGGCAGCTACGAATACGCCGAAGCCGACGATGGCAAGGATGGCGCGGCGCGACGGCTCCCGCGGAGTCCGTCGCGCTTGCTCGAGCTGCTCAGCCACCGCTCAACTCATCGGGCGGCACGATCTCGATTTCGTCGCCGTAGTCGAAGAACACGAGAGTCCAGTTGCTGACTCCGGCCGATGTGGTGGCGTCAAACGTCACTTCGAGCACGTGGCCGGTTGCAGTGTCGAGCCAGATGTCGACCACAACGTCCTGGTTCCGGACCAAGTTGGCAGTGATCGTTTCGATACGCTCCTCGGGAGCCACGCCGGTGACGTGATAACGCGCCACTCCGTCGAGCTCTTCGCGGCCAACCAGCACCGCATTGCGCAGTTCGCCATCGAGCAGGGGACGCCAGCCGACATCCGGGCTGAACAGCGAAGTCGGGTCGAAGGCATACGTAGAGGGGGCCGGCTCCCATTGTCCTGTGATTGGATTCGAGAGCCAGACGGTGCCGTCGATGGCGATCGCGCCGATCTGAACATTGATACCGCTTATGGCAACTTTCACCACTGCATCTGCCGCCTGAGGGGCCACGAAGCGGCCGACGGCATCTTTGAACTCGAGAGTCCCTGTCGGATCGATGTAGATGGGGACGCCTCCCCGCTCGATCTCAAACCGCACGGTGTCCACTGAGCCCATTGCCTCCGCTGAGGTCGCGAGGAGAGTTCCGATGTCGGCGTCGATCTCCTCGACTTCGGGTTCGGAGCTGCCACACGCGCCAGCCACCACTGTCAGCGCAGCGGCGATCAGCACTCTCTTAGCGATCATGCGCCCCCAGATTCGTGGCGAGGTCGGCACGGTCACGTTACCGGGTCCAGTGCCGTATCAACGTTGACCCGCCTGGGCTCCGCTCCCTGCCCGAGGGGATTTGCTCCGAGGAGGTTATGGCCTTGCAGAAGAGCCTCGTGGCCATGGGCGTCAACTCAGGTACGGCAGACGGCATCTTCGGGACCAAGACGGAAGCCGCTGTCAAGCAAGTCCTTGGGGGCGTCGGCATCACAGCCGACGGTATCTCGGGTCCGAGCCCCCAGGCAGCATTTGACGAATTGAAGGCCAAGATGAGCGCCGCCGCAGTCGATGCGGAGAGGGCCGCTCCGGGCATCAACGACATGCTCCAAGCCGGCCGCGACGCCGCCGCCGATGCTGCGCCGGACATCCCGGACCTTGCCAGAGGCCTCGTGCCCACCCACACCGTCACGTATCGCAAACGGGGATTAGCAACGGTCGTCCCCGTTTGCTGCCCACTCGGTGTGCAGACAAGTGACCACTTTGCGTAGTCTGTAGGGAGGGATTGGACGTTCAATGCGAAGGGGAAGTCGATGGCGCTTCGAAGAAGGCTGAATCTGACTGTGGTGGGGCTCACGATGGCGGCGTTACTCGTCGCGATTCCGGGGGCGTCTCCAGCTAGCGCAGGCGGGGGACACCTGCTGATCACAGAGATCGCAGTCACACCGACTGTTGGTGAGTTCGTCGAGATTCACAACCCGACTGGTGACGCGATCGACTTGAGTGACGTCTATCTGACCGATGCGACCTTCGCCGGCGGCGGCACGTTCTACTACCAGCTGGTTACCGGTGGTGGCGGTGGCGGCGGATTCGCCGACTTCTTCTCGCGATTCCCTGCCGGTGCCTCAATAGGCGCGGGCGAGTACCAGACCGTGGCGCTGAACGGCTCCGACAACTTCAACCTGACTTATGGCAGTGACCCAACCTACGAGCTGTACGAGGACGCGGCGGCGGCCGACGCCATTCCGGACATGCGTGAGGCGAACCCGGGCAGCATCGGCGGCCAGGGCGGTCTCTCCAACGGGGGCGAAGTCGTCGTGCTGTTCAGCTGGGACGGCAACTCCGATCTCGTCGTCGACCACGACTACGTCGTATGGGGCGACAAGGCCGAGGCAATCGACAAGTCGGGCGTCGCCATCGATGGCCCGGACGCCGACTCAGACACGTCGACATATCAGAACGACACTCCAGTAGCGGTCCAAGACTTCGTCGGCGACGGTGCCAGTCCACATGCGGACGGTGACTCATGGCAGCGTGCTGACCTGCTCGAAGGTTCCGAAACGGAGACAGGTGGCAACGGCGTTTCCGGCCATGACGAGACGTCAGAAAACCTCAGTGAAACCTGGGGCGAGACTGCCGCGACACCCGGGGCGGCGACAACTCTCGAACCGCCCGGCGGCGGTACCCCCGATCCGGCTGACCACCTTCTCCTCACCGAGTTCGTCGTGACGCCAACCGGTGGCGAGTTCGTTGAGATCCACAATCCGACAGACTCGGCCGCAGACCTCACGGATGTCTACCTCACGGATGCGACTTTTGCCGGTGGCGGCACGTTCTATTACCAGTTGGTGACGGGTGCCGGTGGCGGTGGTGGATTCGGTGATTTCTTCGCCCGATTCCCTGCCGGTGCATCGATTGCCCCGGGCGAGTACCAGACAGTCGCTCTTGCCGGTTCAGACGCCTTCTTCACGGAGTACGGCGTCGATCCGACATACGAGCTGTTCGAAGACGCAGCAGCTGCCGATGCGATTCCAGACATGCTGGAAGCAACGACCGGATCCATCTCGGGTCAGGGCGGGCTTTCCAACAGTGGCGAGGTTGTCATCCTGTTCCATTGGGATGGCGCTTCCGACCTGGTGGATGATCTCGACTACGTCATCTGGGGCGACAAGGCCGAGGGCGTTGACAAGTCAGGCGTCGCCATCGACGGTCCAGATGCTGACTCGGACACATCCACCTATGCCAACGACACTGCAGTGGCAGTGCAGGAGATAGTCGGGACCGGCGGCGAC
The DNA here is from genome assembly GCA_024638645.1 of Actinomycetes bacterium. Lineage (GTDB taxonomy): Bacteria > Actinomycetota > Acidimicrobiia > Spongiisociales > UBA5794 > JAHEJX01. The sequence continues at coordinate 14,283 of JAHEJX010000027.1, read as the reverse complement.
CCGCACGACTCCGGTGACTCTGCGCAGCGCCGCGACCTGTCTGAAGGCGCCGAAGTCCAGGAGGACGGCAACGGTCTCACCGGCAACGACGAGACCTCGGAGAACTTCACCGTGACGTGGGGTGTGACTGCGCCGACGCCGAATGCGCCGACCACGCTCGAGCCACCGGACCCAGGTGGCGGCGGTGGTCCGGGCCCACTTCCCCCGGCAGGCGCCTGCGGTGACGAATTCACATCGATCCCGTCAATCCAGGGCCCCGGCGATGCGACCGGACTCCAGGACGAAGGAGTGGTCACGGAGGGTGTCGTCACGGCGCTGCTCTCAGGCCTCGGTGGATTCACGATCCAAGATGCCGCCGGTGATGGCGACGCAGCCACCTCAGACGGCATATTCGTCTTCGCCGATCCTGCCGATCTGGAAGTCGGCGACCTGGCTCGCGTAGTTGGTCACGTCGACGAGTTCTTCGATTTGACGGAGATCACTTCGTTGACCGAAGAAGAAGTGATCGTCATCAACTGTGGCGATGACACGCCGATCGCTCCGACGGCAGTTACGTTCCCACGGGCGGTCGCCGGTGACTTCGAGGCGCTGGAGGGGATGTATGTAGGACTGCCCCCGATGGTCGTTACGGAGAACTTCAACCTGGGTCAGTTCGGCGAGCTGCTGATGGCGACGCCCGAGCGTCTCTATCAGCCGACCGATCTGGTTCTGCCCGGCGCGATGAACGCGGCTCTGACTGCTCTCAACGCGCGGAACTCCATAACCATGGACGACGGCTCCAGCCAGCAGAACCCGGACCCGATCCCGTTCCTCGACGGGGACGGCACACGCCGGCTTGGTTCGACCGCGAGTGACATGACCGGCGTTGTCATGTGCAACTTCGGCTGTCACAAGTTCATCCCGACTAGCGCTGTGGCGTTCACAGGCAACGAGCGTCCCGATGCGGCGCCGGACGTCGGTGGCGACATCAAGGTCGCCACGGTCAACACGCTGAACTTCTGGACGAGCCTCGATGACGGCTCCAACCCCGGGGCTCGCGGTGCTGACAGTGCCGAAGAGTTCGCCCGCCAGACCGAGAAGCTTGTCGCCAACATCGCCGGCCTTGGCGCCGACGTTGTGGCACTGCAGGAGCTCGAGAACAACGGTGCCGTGGCAATCGACGCACTGGTCGCTGCCCTCAACACAGCTCATGGCTCCGATGTGTGGGCTGCTGTTCCGGACCCGGCTTATCCGGGTGGCCTGGAGAGCACCAATGCGATCAAGGTCGGAATCATCTATCGCAGTGACAGTGTGTCGACGGTTGGGCTGCCGGAGGTCTCAGAGGACGAGGACTTCGCCCTCGATCGTCCGCCGGTCGCCCAAACCTTCAGCCATGGTGGATCCGGTGAAGTCTTCACGGTGATTTCGAATCACTTCAAGTCGAAGAGCTGCACCAATACGAACCCGGGGGACCCGTTCCCGGAGGAGGCGGACACCGGTGACGGTCAAGCTTGCTTCGCGCCGCGGCGCACCCGCATGGCGGCTGCGCTGCTCGACTTCGTCGCAGAGATGCAGTCGATCAGCGGCGACGACGACGTTCTCGCCATAGGCGACTTGAACTCGTATGGGCAGGAGGATCCGATCCGGGCGCTGCGTGAAGGCGGCCTGGTCGATCTGACCTACGACCTGCACCGCAGCGATCGCTACAGCTTCGTGTTCTTCGGGCAATCGGGTCAGCTGGACTTCGCGTTTGCCACTCCGGAGGCGGCGGCCAAGGTGAGCGGTGCCGAGATGTGGCGAATCAACGTCGATGAGCCACGCTTCCTCGACTACAACACAGAAACGAACCCGGCGGGTGCGTTTGTGGGCGACGAGTTCCGCTCGTCCGACCACGATCCGCTCCTCGTCGGATTCGGTGGTGTGGAGGCCGAGCAGTCACCGCGTGACGCAATCGAGGACGCCCGCGACGCGGCCGCGGACTTGAAGCCCACCGGCGACAAGGACGATGACAGGCTGATCAACAAGACGGTCAAGCGGTTGGATCGAGCCCTCTTCGAGGGCCGTTGGCTCGGTGAGGATCGCATCTTGAAGTCAGGCGTCATCGACCGAATGCGGCGGGCAGTAAATGTCTTGCTCCAGGTCGAGTCGAGCGATACGGAGCCACTGGCTCTCGACATTGCTGGGATCGCCCGTGATCTGGTGGTCATCGCCATCGAGGCGGCTGAGGCGACGGATGGCGATCCGGTGCTTCTCGGTCGCGCCTACACGTTCCTTGGTAAGGGTGACACGCAGATCGCGAACGGCAAGATCGGCTTCGGGATGAAGCGGTACATCCGGGCTTGGCGCAACGCGGTGAGGGCGATGGAGGCGCCGGTGTTCGCGACGTACAACGCGTCGCTCAACCGGTTCAATCTCGGCGATCTCGCAGCAGATGTTGCCGTAACCGGTAACGCCCAGGCAGCTGCCGTGGCGGAGATAATCCAGCGGACCCGGCCGAACGTCGTGCTCGTCAACGAGTTCGACTTCGACGATGCCGGTATCGCGGCCAAGGGCTTCGCGGAGAACTACCTCGGCGTTAGCCAGAACGGCGCGGATCCGATTCACTATCCGTACGTCTATCTGGCGCCGTCCAACACTGGAGTCGATTCCGGGTTCGACTTGGACAACAACGGCAGCGTGGGCGGGCCCGGCGATGCGTATGGGTTCGGGTTCTTCGAGGGCCAGTTCGCCATGGTCGTCTACTCGATGCATCCGATCGATTACGACAACGCCAGGACATTCCAGAACTTCCTGTGGAAGGACATGCCGGGTGCACTGTTGCCCGTCCATCCAGACACAGGACCCTGGTACTCGGCCGACGAGCTGGAGATATTCCGGCTTTCGTCGAAGAGTCACTGGGATGTTCCGATCCTGGTCGGCCGCAAGTTCGTCCACTTCCTGACCAGCCACCCGACTCCGCCCGTCTTCGACGGCCCGGAGGATCGCAACGGCACGAGGAATCACGACGAGATCCGATTCTGGGCCGATTACGTCGACCCGGCGGAGAGCGGGTACATCTACGATGACGACGGCGGCACTGGCGGCCTCTATGCAGGTGCCAAGTTCGTCATTGCCGGCGACCAGAACTCGGATCCGTTCGACGGCGACAGCATCGCCGGCGCAGCCAATCTGCTGACGGACCATCCTCTGATCAATACGTCGCTGACGCCGGCGAGCCTCGGCGGTCCGGAGCAGGCGGCAGCGCAGGGCGGTATCAACGACGATCATCTCGGCGATCCTGCGTACGACACTGCAGACTTCGGCGAGCCTCCCGGCAACCTGCGGGTCGACTACGTGTTGCCATCGATCAACACTGATCTACTGGCAGGCGAGGTGTTCTGGCCATTGTCGACCGACCCGTACTTCTCATTGATCAGCGCCAGCGACCACAGATTGGTTTGGGTGCACATCAAGGTGTGAGGCCGTGCAGGGTCTGACGGTGAAAGCCCTCAGACCCGGTAGCCGGTATCCAGTAACCGGTACGACAGAAGCCCCCCGGGACCAGTATCCGGGGGGCTTCTCTGGTGCTCAGCGCAGCCGCCCGCCACTCACCACCGAGCTCAGCAGCGCAGTTTGCGTAGCAATCTGAAGCGGATAGGCGAAGCCGGTCCGCGCCTACTTGACGGCAAACGCCAGCTTGCAGGCTGCGCGGTATTGGGTCACCTTGCCGTCGTTGACCCGGACGTTCATGTTCGTCACCTCGACACCGGTGATCCCACTGATGCTCTCGGAAGCTTTCGCAACGGCCTGGGCAACGGCGTCTTCGAAACTCTTGTCCGATATGCCGATGATCTCGATGACTTTGACCGCTCCGCGATCGATGAAGTCGCTCACTGCTGTTGCCTCCTTGACGGCCGACTGTGCAAATGCATGGCAACAATACCCACGCAGCAGATGGCGCTCCACGAGGGCGGGTTAGCCTTACCTGGTGAGCCAGGGCATTACGTTCGTCACCAAACAAGGCCTGCATCGCGGTCGAGCCGCCGTACTGGCTCTGACTGTGCCACTGGTACTCATGGGCCTCGCTATCGGCGTTGGCTTTCGCCAGGGCGGCGGCGAGGCCGAGTTCGGCGCATCGTTTGCAGCTGCCGTGATGTTTCTGGTCGCGGCCCCGACGGCTTGGGTGTTCGCCATCGAATTCATCGAAGCCGGCCGGTTCACAGTGATGCTCATCGGTGCCCTGACGAGTCTCCCGCTTTGGGCGCTGGCAGGGGCAATCCTCGCCCGGTTCAGTACCTCATGGCGGCAATGGGCCGTTCGGTATTTTGCGATGTGTGCGACATGGCTGACGCTGTACGTATTGGTGATCGGCCTGATCGCTGGAATCACCACCTAGGACCTCGAGCTCGGGACTCACTACTGTCTCGCAGATGGATCTCTACGAAGCGCTGTACACAACTCGCGCCATGCGCCGCGTCTCAACCGAACCGGTTCCTGAGGATGTGATCCAGCTCATGCTGGATGCGGCCATCCGAGCTCCGTCGGGGAGCAACATGCAGAATTGGCGATGGCTCGTGATCACCGATCCGGAGAAGATCGCGACGGTCGGGCATCTGTACGCAGAGGCATTCGACATGGGCATGAAGACCGTATACGCCGGTGCCAAGGAGCGTGCAGAGGCCGCGGGAGATCAGCAGTCGCTGCGGGTCCAATCGTCTTCGCAGTGGCTTCGGGACAACATGGCCAATGTCCCATTGCTCGTCGTCGTCTGCGATCGCAACGATCCAACCGGTTCGAGCATCTACCCGGCCATATGGAACTTGATGCTCGCCGCCCGCGGCCAGGGCGTCGGGACGACACTCACGACGTTCAGCAGCCACTTTCGACATGACGAGACCAGGGAGGCTCTCGGCATCCCGGCGGAGAAAGGCTGGCGCGTCTCGGCAATCATCAGTTGTGGCTACCCAACCGGTAAGTGGGGAGTCGCAGCCCGCGGCCCCGTCACGGACGTTGTCTTTCGCGACCATTGGGACAACCCAACCGGATGGGACGTTGCCGGGCCGTTGTGGAGCGCCGGTTCCAAGTAGGCCGCGTCCTACGAGATACGGAGTAAGAGATACCAACTAGTCGAACAGTCGCGGCCTAAACAGCTCGTCGTGCACTTTGATGGCGTAGCGGTCCGTCATGCCTGCCACGTAGTCGATCACTTGCGTCGTCAGGTCCGCGTCTTCATGACGGTATGTCTCCGGGATTTCACCTGGATGTTGTTTGAAGTAACCAACGAGATCTCGCACGATCTCTTTGGCGCGCTTGCGATGGGGCTCCATTGCCGGATGCAGGTAGACCCTTTCGAACATGAAGGAGCGCAGCTCGTGCATGACCGCCAGTCTGTCCGGTTCCATCTCGATCGTGCCGGAGGCGAGCGACTGGTCGATCACAGAGCGGATCATCGAATCGATCCACTGTCTGCCCGGCCCGCCAAAAACCCGAATGGCGTCATCAGGAAAGTCCTCGACCCGCAACACACCGGCCCGGATGGCGTCCTCTGCATCATGTGACAGATACGCAATGCGGTCCGCATAGCGCACGATTGCGCCTTCAGGCGTCGCCGGGCCCTCTTCGACACGCCAGGAGTGAGCTCGGATCCCGTCTATGACTTCCCACGTCAGGTTGAGCGGCTCGAGCACCTCGAAGATGCGAACGCTCTGATCCGAGTGCAGCCATTCCCCTTCGACGAACTCAGACAGGGCGTCCTCCCCGGTGTGGCCGAAAGGCGAGTGCCCTACGTCATGGCCGATACACACGGCTTCCGCGAGGGCCACGTTCAATGAAAGGTATTCCGCTATGGCACGCCCGATCTGAGTCACCTTCAACGTGTGAGTGAGACGTGTGACGAAGTGGTCGCCTTCGGGGTTCATGAAAACCTGCGTCTTGTGCTTCAGTCGACGGAAGGCCTTGGAGTGGAGAATGCGATCCCGGTCTCGAGCGAATGCCGTCCTTAGCTCGTCTGGTGCCTCTGGGATGGCGCGACCCTTGCTCTGTGATGCCCTCGTAGCGCCGGGTGCGAGATACTTCTCTTCTAGCGCTTCCTGGGCGATCCGATTGCGCAGCTCGAAGTTGCTCATGTCTCAATGAGGTCCGTCGAAGGTGGTTTGCCGGCACCGAGCAGAGCCGACATCCACTTAGCCGGCCGGCTCGCGCTGGAATGGCCTGTGATGATGCGGCGCCGGATCGACGAGGAGGCAGTGTCGATGAGGAGCACGGTCAGAACCGTCAGGATCAGAACTGCACCGGCCTTGGGCCAGTCACCACGGAAGCGAAGCCTGCCCACGATTTCGGCGCCGACGCCTCCTGCGCCGATCACCCCGAGCACTGCCGAAGCCCTGATATTGATCTCGAAGCGATACAGCCAGTAGGCGACAATCGTCGGCAGCGCCTGGGGTACCACGCCGAACCGCATCTGTTGGAAGAAGGTGCCTCCGGACGCCTTGATTGCCTCGATCGGCCCGTCGTCCACGCCCTCGATCACCTCAGATGAGAGCTTGCCGAGTGTCCCGATCGAGTGAAGGCCGATGGCCAGCGTTCCGGCGAACGGGCCGAGGCCGAAGGCCGGGATGAACATGATGGCCAGAACGAGTTCGGGGAACGCCCGAATGGCGCTGAGGAAGCTGCGCACCGGCAGGGTGATCCATCGTGGTGCCACGTTGGTCGCAGCCAAGAACGCCAGTGGGAACGACAGCGTGGCACCGATGATCGTGCCGATCCAGGCGACATATAGCGATTCGAGTATCAGCTCGAGTGTCTTTGGTGTGCCGGTCCAATCCGGCGGGAACATACCGCCCAAGAGGGTAAGGATCTGCCCTGGAGCTTTCCAGATTCGACTGGGTGAGATCTCGAGTCCTGCAGCCGACCACATGAGCGGGAGGACCAGGGCGATCAGAACGATCCAGCGGAGCCACTTGGTGAACTTGGGCTCTGGAGGTCGCTCGATGTCGTGGGTGGCATCAGGGACGAGATCGGGAACAGTCATACGATCTTCTTCCGGATCCAGATCGAGAACACCTCGATCAGGATTACGGCGGCGAAGATGACCATCACGATGGCCATCACTTGGTCCCACTGGAAGAAGTTGCGGCGTTCGTCGAGGAGTCGGCCGATCCCGCCCGCCCCAACTATGCCGATTACCACGGAAGCCCTGATGTTGAGCTCGAAGATATACAGGGCATAAGCTATGTAGTTTGGCGCGACCTGAGGGTATGCCGAGTACTGGACCATCTGCCAGTGACGGGATCCTGACGACTTGGCGGCCTCGAGAGGGCCCAAGTCGATCGAGTCGACGGTCTCGGACAGCAGCTTGGCCATAATCGACAGCGAGAACATCACCATGGCCAGAGCGCCGGCGAACGGAGATCCGAAGCCGACGGCGGTTGCGAACAGGATTCCCCAGAAGAGGTCGGGAATCGTGCGCACCACGTTCATGAATGACTTGGCGAACCAGTACGTCGCGTAATTCGGCGCAGTCGGTCGCGACGCCGAAAACGCTATCGGTACCGCCAATATGCAGCCAATGGTGGCGCCTATGACTGCGATCTGGAGTGTTTCGACAAACGGCTCGAAGATATGGACGGCTTCGGGTTGCCCGATCGTTTTTGGCCAAGCCCAGTCAGGCGGCCAGAACTGATCGGCAAGTTCGCCAATCCTCGTGAAGCTGCGCAGCAGCTCCCGGATTGAGAAGTCGATCTGATTGACTGCCACCAACGTCATCGTTAGGGAGGCGGCGCCGGCAAACAGGGCGCCGTTGCGGACTCGCAAGGCAATCGCTGCCGAGAGCCCGATGCCTCCGATTATTGCGCTGCCCTGGACGTAGAAAGCCGTACCCAGATCCTGAATGGCTCCTGCATCGATCTCCCGTCCGCGCAGCGCGGGGATGTATCCGATCGACGAGCCTGCCTGAAGGGCGAGAAACGAGGCAAGGCCAAATGCGACACTGGTTGCGATGCTGCGAGCGATTACACCTTGGATCGGCAGCGCCGGTCTCGAGGCCCAGGAGAAGGCAAAGCCGACCACCAGCCCAAACAGCACCCAGCCAAGGCTGGCGCGCGCCGAAAGAGTCCACTCGATGACGGTCGTTCTGCTTTCCAGAATCGCATCGAATATCGACAAGGAAGCGATTCCGGCCACAACCGTTGCCACCAGCAGCGCAGGCGACCTGGCGAGATTCTGCCAGTACAGGAACGCCGCAGTAGCCGCACCGATGAGGAGCCCCCATGCAACTGGTTGGGACCCAGACAACCCTGCGACAGCGAAGCCGGCGATCGCGGCAACCAGGGGAACCGCAAGCTTCGAAACCTGTATCGGCGGCTCGGGACGTTGGATCGTACCCATCGCCGCTGGAGTGAGGGAGTCCTGCGGGGCGGTCACGCCTCGGCGCCCTCCAACAGATCGTCCGGCGTGATTGCCCGACCGTAGATGTCGCGGAAGATGCTGTCGTCGACGTCGGCAATGTCGCCGTCATATACGAGTTTGCCGTCGCGCAGCCCGATGAGGCGTTTGCCGTACTGGCGGGCCAGGTCGAGGAAGTGGAGATTGATCAAGGTCGTGATGTTCAGATCCCTGTTGATTCGTTGCAGGTCGCGCATCACCATGTGTGACGTGACTGGGTCGAGGCTCGCAACCGGCTCGTCGGCGAGGATCACGCTTGGCTCTTGGGCCAGCGCCCTCGCAATCCCTACCCGTTGTTGCTGACCACCGCTGAGGTTGGAGGCTCGCTGATAAGACTTCTCGACGATGCCGACCCGCTCCAAGGCCTGGAGGGCGAGCTCCTTGTCGTCGGCCGGCCACATTCCGAGCAACGACCGCCACCTTGGCACCTTTGACAGGCGGCCCATGAGAGCGTTGTTGAGCACGGTTGCCCGCATCACGAGGTTGAAGGTTTGGAATATCATCCCGACACCAGATCGCAGTTCGCGCAGCTCGGCGGCCGATGCTCCAACAACCTCCTGACCGTTCACCTTCACCGAACCCTCGACGATCGGTACCAGGCCGTTTACCGCCCGAAGCAGAGTCGATTTGCCGGCACCCGAGAGTCCAACAACGACAACAAACTCGCCGTCCTCAATCGTGAGCGTCACCTTGTCGAGGGCGCGAAATCCATTGGGGTAGACCACAGACGCATCAACGAATTCGATCAAACAACTGCCTCCAAGAGATGATTGCCAGCCTAGGGCCTCGCCGTGAAGGAACTGGGCTGGACTCCGCCTACCAACCGGTCAGCATCTGAGAAGGGCCGCCCGCCGGCGGCCCTTCTCATCAGCACAAGTGATGAATCGACTAGTCGCTGGTAACGCCAAGCTTCTCAGCAGCGTCACGAACGACGTCGAAGTCGGACTCCGCCGCACGACGGATGTCCGTCCAGCCGTAGATCTCGTCGAAGATGGCTTCACCTTCTTCAGTCTCCAGAAACGCTTGGATGGCATCGAAGACGGCATCTTTGAAGCTCTGTGGCAGCTCGCCGCGCACGGCGACAACATCGTTCGGGATGTCGTCCGTGATATTGAACACGATCACCTTGGAGCCGACATCCGGATTGGCTTCACGCAAGTTGCGGCGCGCATCGTCGAATGACACTCCGATGTCCGCGTCACCGTTGTAGACAGCAGCGACGGCGTTGTCGTGGCTCTCGAGGTAGTTGTATTCGAGATCAGCCTCGATATCGATGCCGAGGTTGAGCAGCTGCAACTGCGGGAATACCGCACCTGATGTCGATGTCGAGCTTGTGAAGGCAATCGTCTTGCCCACGACCTTCGACAGGTCGGCGTTACAAGCAAGTCCTGGATCGACGGTCGTGCCGTCGTCGAGAACCTCTGGCTCGAGACCGCTATCGCCGAATGCCCAGCCGACCTGGAGAGCCGCGACTTCGGTCGGGTCCTTGATGGTCGGTACGCCGTCAACGTTTTCGATGGCGCCGACAACTGGCGGGGAATCACACAGCGACGCGTCGTTGGTGAACCATTGGCCGTGATAAAGGTCCGACCCGAAACGGATCGACTGAATCATCACCTCGAGTGAGGGGAATTGATCCTTGGCCTGAACGTAACCGAAGGGCCCGAAAGCGCCGAAATCGGCTTGTCCGGCTCCCATGGCGACCACGAGGCCGTTGTAGTCGGCAGTGACTACACCCTCGAACTCGACGCCGAGCTCTTCCGTCAGAAAGTCCATGAACGGCTGGATGTCGTTTACCAGCTCTTCGCCTCGCTCGGATGGGATGAACCCAAAGACGACACTCTCCGGCCAATCGGCCATCTCGTCCATGGTTGTTGTTGTTGTGGCTGCGGCCGTTGTGTCGGTGGCGTCATCGCCGCATGCAGCAGCGACGAGAGCCAGGGCCATCAGCAGCAGACCCAGCTTCTTGCTAATCATCAACAGTATTACTCCTTGGTGTGGAGACTCGGGGAAGCCGCCTCATCTGGCGTGCAGCTAGAGGTTAATGCCATATTCGAGATCGTCGGTCCACCCTTCGGAACCGTCGGTCCACCTTGCGGAACAAATGTCGCTATATCGACGTGGACTCGGCGATCAGCGCGGTTAGTTCAGGCCAAGTCTGGATGTCGTGAGCACCGGGGACAGGCTCGTTCCAGGCTCTGATGAAACGAAAGACCATCGCCTCGGGGCGCTTCTGCACGATCGTTGCGAGTTGTCGTGGCGAGTCTTCGACATACACATTGCACTCGACCTCGTGCTTGTGGCTGGTGATGTGCACTTCCCGCGTTGGGATCTTGTTGTCCGACAACCAGCCGAACGTGTCGGATATCGCCCAACGAGGCTTGGCGGTGATGATCACGACGTCGTGGTTGAGAGCGAGTTCGTCCAGAGCTTGCGCTGCACCCTCGATCATTGGGAGATTGCGGAAGATCGAGGGTCCGTCACCACCCCTGGCCCACCGCCAGAACTGGCCCATGTGGTCGAAGTGCGTGAGGTCGGCCAGGCCATCCCACCTGTCGACGAGGTCTGGCGTGAGGTTCGAACCGAACTCAGCGTTGTAACGGGCCATCCACCCGCCATTGAACTCGGCGACCACGCCGTCCAGGTCGATCCCGAGTCGAAGTCGGCTCACTCGCTGATGATCTCTCCGCCCAGAATATCAACGACGAGAGCGGTGGGATCTGTTTCGCCATCGCCCTCCTCGAGCATCTGAGCCTTGTCCGGCACGCGTTCTGGCTCCGGGGCTGCAGCGGGTGCTGCCGACGTCGAGCCGAAGGCGAGGGTGATCGAGCCGCCGAGCCGGTCGGCCGCAATTGCCGTGATCGAGCTCTGCAGCTCCTCGTCGGCCTGGAGCTGCTCGAGATGGAAAGGAAGGTGGTCCGGCAGATGCAGGGTGACGACGCCACCCTCCGCAGCTACCGGAACAGCTTCCTTGACGAAGGCGTGGCGCCGAGGTCCCAGCTCTTCGCGGATGCTGGCCACTATTTGAGGCCACACCGTCTCGAAACTGCGGAGGTCGATGTCTGCCGCCGGAGCGGACGGCTGCTTTGGGGCGGCCGGGGTGGATGTGGCCTGCTGCTTGGCTGTTTCGCCCTTGCTTGCAGGCTTCGCAGCACTACTTGTGTCCTCGGCATCTGCAGCCGCAGTGTCATCGGCCTTGGTGGGTTCGACGCTTCCCGGCGCGAACGGAGATGCTTCCGCCTCTGATGCCGTAACCGAGGTGCCGGGCGTCGCACGCTGCAGCTCCCGAATCTGAGCTTCGAGACGGCCGATGCGAGCGGTGAGGGCATCAACGTCCGGTGATGTCTCCGGGCGGGTCAGACGGAGTAAGGCCAGCTCGATGACAAGCCGTTCCTCGCGACCTTGGCGCACGTCGTGGAGGGCTTCGCCCAGAATGTCAACGGCACGGAGCACTTCAGCGGGCGTCAGCTCTTTGCTGTGGAGGCGCCACTGGGCGAGCGTCTCGGCCGGTTCGTCTGCGACTTCTTCGAGATTCGGGGAGTACTGGGCCAGGAAGATCCCACGGAAGAAGCCGATCGCCTCCGACACGAAGCGGCGCAAATCGGCGCCCTGCGACGCGAGGCGAGCCACTAGGCCGAGAGCCGACGGTGCGTCTTGGTGCTGTACCGCGGCTGCCAGCGTCACGAATGCTTCCGAGTCGGCGAGGCCGAGGGCTCGGCCGGCGAGCTCCGCGGTGACGGCGCCTTGGCCAAGCGCGGCTACCTGCTCGAGAAGGCTCAAAGCGTCCCTTACCGACCCGCGGCTATGGGTTGCCACGGTTGCCAATCCGGTTGCATCGGGCTGGAATCCCTCGCGACTCGAGATCTCCTCCATGTAGTCCATGAGTGTCTCGATCGGTACCGGATGGAAGTCGAACCGCTGGCTGCGGCTGCGGATGGTGTCGAGCAGCTTGTACGGCTCTGTTGTTGCCAGCACGAACACGACATGATCCGGCGGTTCTTCGAGGGTTTTGAGCAGAGCGTTGCCTGCAGCGCGCGACAGCATGTGCGCCTCATCCAATATGTACACACGCCTGGCACCGGCGGCAGCGGCGACCGTTCCCACGTTGATGCGGATTTCGCGTATGTCTTCGACCTTGTTGTGCGAGGCGGCGTCGAGCTCGATGACGTCGAGCGATGTGCCCTCCCGGATGCCGACGCACGAGGCACATGTGTCGTCCGGCTCCCCATCAGACCCCAGGTTCTCGCAGTTGAGAGCCTTGGCCAGCAGCCTGGCAGACGTGGTCTTGCCCGTGCCGCGGGGACCTGCGAACAGGTAGGCGTGGGCAATCTTCCCTTCGACGACCTCGCGGGCGAGCGTGTGGATGACGTGGTCCTGGCCGACAACTTCGTTGAAGCGCTGCGGCCGGTACTTGCGGTAGAGAGCCTGGTAATCCATCCGCCGCTGACAGTAGTCAATCAAGGTGACGTGGGTTTCGGGAGACTGGCGCGATTACACGAACGGGGGCCGCATGAACTGGGGAATGGTCGTGAAACGTCCAATGACAAATCTGACGACCGGCATTATCGCCACCGCGAGCAGCACTGCAACGATGATGGCGACGACTCTGAACCCGAGCGCAGCGAGCGCCAGGCATTCGCTACCGGGTACTAAGCGGCAAACCATTACCATCCCCACCATGGGACGAATGCCAAAAGACATGCGCGGGTTGATGCAGCAAGCCGCTGAGATGCAAAAGCAACTGCAGAAGTCGCAGGCTGAGCTCGGCGAGAAGACCTACGTCGGTACATCCGGCGGCGGAGTGGTGAAGGCCACCGTAAAAGGGACACTCGAGCTGGTGTCTGTCGAGTTCGATCCGTCGATCCTCGATCCCGATGATCCGGAGATCGTTGGCGATCTGGTCGTTGCTGCGGTGAACCAGGCCACCCAGGCCGCAACCGACGAGGCCCAGGCCGCCATGGGCGGACTCACCGGTGGGCTCGATTTGGGCGGACTGCTCGGCTGATGTTCGAACCGCCGGTTCAACGGCTCATCGATGAGTTGAGCCGGCTGCCCGGCATCGGCCGCAAGAGCGCGCAACGCCTTGCGTTTCACTTGCTGAACACCGACAAGGCCGACGCCGAGAACCTCGGCAGCGCCATCATCGAAATGCGCGAGCAGGTGCGGCTTTGTATCCGCTGTTACAACGTCACGGCAGAGGAACAGTGCTCGATCTGTACCGATGTGCGGCGTGACCCATCGGTCATCTGCGTGGTCGAGCGGGCCCAGGACATTCCTGTCATCGAGCGCACCCAGGAGTTCAAGGGCCGCTATCACGTGCTCGGCGGTTCGATTTCTCCCATCGAAGGCATAGGGCCGGATCAGCTCCGAATGCGCGAGCTGGTGGCCCGGCTCGACATCGAAGGAGTCAAGGAGGTCATTGCGGCCACCAACCCCACGGTCGAAGGAGACACCACCGCCCTCTACATCTCAAAGCTGCTCAGTACCCTCGACATCAAGGTCACCCGGCTCGCCAGCGGTCTCCCCGTCGGCGGCGACCTCGATTACGCAGATGAGATCACCCTGGGACGCGCGCTGGCCGGGCGTAAAGAGATCTAGCCCGTCGCGGCTGCGCGAGCTGGCTCCGCGGTGGGCTGCGTCGGTTTGCATCGAAGGGCTGCATCGAAGGGCTGCATCGAAGGGCTGCATCGAAGGGCTGCATCGAAGGGCTGCGTGTGTCGTGGCCCTTTGGGTCTGTTGAGCGATTGGGGGTGGCGGGTCTTGTTGGTTCCCCCGTAGGGGGAACAGACCGCGTAGGGGGTTGGGAAAGGGGGTGTCAGAAGGCGCGCCGGTGGCTTTTCTCGCGACTTCGCGGGGTGGTTCGGTGGTCGCGTGCGTCGGTTT
>JAHEJX010000112.1 GCA_024638645.1 Actinomycetes bacterium | reverse complement strand
CGAGCTCGCTGCATGACCTTGTCTCTCAGCCGATCGACATCGGCTCGATGAAGACAACCTCCCAGGTTCGGGCACCCCCTACTCCGACAATGCTTCGCAGTAGGCGCCAACGGCGTCCATGTCGGTTTCGATCGCTTTGGCGACCACCCGTCCGATAAGTGGAAGTGACAGCCGGGCCATCAGTGCATGCGGAATGGCGTCCATCTCCATCGAAAGGACCGTCCTGGCGGCCGTGCCGGTTAGGCGAAACGTGGTGTCCCAGACTGTGCCACCGGTGTCGGACACCATCCGAACCAAGTTGGGTGGTTCGTATTCGCGCACTTCGAGCTCGGTGGTGGCCTCACGCTTGCCCATCAACCGGGTCTCGCGGAAGCGGGTGCCGACACCGCGCTGCTGCTCGGTCAAGAACTCGACATTCGCGATGTGAGGAACGGCCTTCTGGAAATTCTCGATGTGCGCGACCACGTCGAAGACATCATCGATCCCCGCCTCGATCGTCCGCTCTGAAGTGAACTGTTTCATTCTCCGCCCGGTTCCGCGACGTTACGGTGTTCCGGGGGCGAACCTAGTGCGGTTTCACTGCTTTGACGATGGCAGAGTGCGTTCGATCCGCTACGAGGTGCGTAGGCGTGACGGAGACGTCCACAAAACCGGCGGATTCGAGCCCGCTGCGGAACTCATCCATCGACAACGCTCCGGCAATGCAGCCTGTGTAGCTGCCACGCTCGGCGCGCTCGGCGGCGCTGAGGCCCTCTTCGAATACGACGTCACTGACCCCGAAGCGACCGCCCGGCTTCAGCACACGGAAGGCCTCCTCCAGCACTTTGGGCTTGTCGACCGACAGGTTGATCACACAGTTGGAGATCACGACATCGACGGTGTCGTTGGGCAGCGGGATCTCTTCGATGTAGCCCTTGAGAAACTCGACGTTTTCCACGCCTGCCTCTTGTTGGTTCTTGCGGGCCAATGCCAGCATCTCGTCTGTCATGTCGAGGCCATACACCTTGCCCTCAGGACCGACTCGGCGGGCGGAAATGAAGACGTCGATGCCGGCGCCGGAACCGAGGTCGAGGACGGACTCACCAGGGGAAATGTCGGCGACCGCAGTTGGGTTGCCGCAGCCCAGGCTGGCCTCGACGGCAACGTCCGGCACCGACTCGAGATCGGCACCGTACAGGGCAGCGCCAAACGCCGCGGCCTCGTCCTCGGAGGTGCAACAACCACCGGCTGTCGCGGTCTCGGCGGCAGCGGCATAACGAGCGCGCACTTCTTCGCGCAGATGATCCGCACCCGCGGCAGCAGGCGCCGAGCCGCAGCAATCGTCACCGCAGCATGCTCCGCCCTGGCCGGCAATCGGCAATGTGTTCTTGTCTTGGACGTCGGTCACGTTCGGGTTCCTTTCAGTTCAAGAGCATCAGCGATCTCGGAGAGCACGCCAGGGCGGATTGAGTAGTAGGCCCACTTGCCCCGCTGGGTGCGCTCAACGAGTCCCGCCGTGAGCAACTTCTTCAGATGAAAACTGACGGTCGGCTGGCTCAGCTCGACGTGTGGAGTGATGTCGCAGACACACGCTGCGTCTGGTGCGTTCGCCAGCAGGTTCACGATCCGGATCCGTGCCGGATCGGCGAGTGCTTTGAACATCGCGGCCGCCTGTTCCGCCTGGTCGGAAGTCATGTTGACTGTGTCGAGTGGCGCACAACAGGCGACTTCGACTCGGGCCTTCGATTCGGTAGCAGTGCCGGGCATCAGGTGACCTCATATCGACGCTTATCGATGCGAGAATACAATGACACATCGACATTTGTCAATATGACAAGCGTCAGATCTGGACGGTGTGGATCGACGCGGTGGGAACTGCACGGTGCGGCCTAAAGCGTCATCCCCAGCTTGCGCCCCTCATAGATGGCCATGATCGCCTTGCGAGCAGCGACGCAGTCCCCGACCTGGTGCATCTCGACGCCAGAAGCCTCGACTCCTTCGTGCAGCTCTCGTACGGGATCAGGCAGTGACGCAACCACGAGCGCGTCGAACTCGCCCACGATGTCATCGTCGGTCAAGGTGCTGCGCAACGTGGCTCGACCGGCATCCCAGCGTACGGCGACGGTGCTGGTCATCCACTTGCCACCGGCGCGGGCGTAGCGCTTGCGCAGCGGGCCGTCGGCGTCAGCCATGGCGAGCTGGCCGGCTACAACCGCAGCAGACGTGACCAGGGTTACGTCGTAACCATCCTCGGCCAACAGTGTGGCCGTTCCTGCGCCCCGCCAGTCGTTGAGGTCGTCAACCAACAGCACCTTGCTCCCGGCAGGCTTGGTGCCGGCGATCACTTCCTGGGCAGACAGCGCAACGCCTTCGCTACCGGGTAACACGTCCCACTCCGGGACGGCGTGCTGAAAGCCGCTGCGGCTCGGTGTCGAGCCGGTGGCGAGAACGACAGCATCGGCGCCAACGGTCGCGACGTCTTCTGCACTGAAACGGGTGTTGGTTCGGACTCTCACGCCAAGCCGGTCCAGCTCATGCCGGTACCAGAGAAGGTGCTCGAGAATCTGGCCACGCGACGGCTGCATGCCGGCAAGACGCCATTGCCCACCAAGCTGCTCACTCGCCTCGACCAGTGTCACTGTATGGCCTCGCTCAGCAGCCACCCGGGCCGTCTCCAACCCGGCTGGACCGCCGCCGATGACGAGAACTGATCGAGGCGCTGCCGACGGCTCAAATCTATCTCCACCCCACTCCCACTCCCGACCGGCCGACGGGTTGACCAGACATGAGATCCAGTAGTCGCGATGCCTTCTCCCCCAGCACATCTGGTTGCACGAAATGCAGGTGCGGATCTGCTCGGTTGCGCCGGACCGTGCCTTGTTGACCAAATGTGGATCGGCGATCTGGCCACGAACGATCGAAACCATGTCAGCCATGCCGTTGGCGACGACCTTCTCGGCGTTCTCGGGTGTGCGAATGTGACTCTCTGCCTGCACCCGAGCATGAGTCACGGCTTCCTTGAGCGCGGCGGCGAATGGTGGGCCGAGCATCGGCTCGAAGAGTGATGTTGGGATGAGGTCGTAGAAGTCGAAGTAGCTGCCGGTGCCACACGTGATGTAATCCATCAAACCGCGCTCATCGTGATAGGCGGTGATCTCCTGCATCGCCTCGACGGACAACGAGACGGCGGCGTCAGGATCGATGTTGACGGCGAGCCCGATGATGAACTCGTCGCCAACCCGCTCTCGCATCCGCTGCAACAGCTCAACGCTGAATCGCATCCGATTCTCAAAGCTGCCGCCCCACCTGTCATCACGACGATTGGACCACGGCGTCCAGAACTGGTCGATGAGCGCGTGATAGGCGGCGAACAACTCGACGCCATCGAAACCTGCCTCCTGGGCTCGCGTCGCAGCATCGACGAAGTCATTGATGGTCTGGTCGATGTCGGCTCCGGTCATCGCCATTGAGCCGTCTGCGTCGTGGTACGACGGCATGCCGCTCGGCGACGGGTACGGCTGGTACGAGTTCATGAAGTCGCCGTGCTGGCCAACGTGATACAGCTGGTGGATCATCACCGTGCCGTACTCGTGGCATGCGTCCGTGATTGCCCGAAAGCCGGGGATCACTGCGTCGTTTCCGGGGAGGAAGTTCCCCCGAGTGAGGATCGCCTGCTCATTCACCGGCACTGGCTCGACGACGATCATCGCCGCTCCGCCCATGGCTCGCTCCGTGTAGTAGCCGAGGTGCTGTTCGGCCGGCAGGCCGAGTTTGCTCATGTTGGCTGTATGAGCCCCGAAGGTGATCCGATTGCTCAACGTCTTGTGGCGCAATTGCATCGGAGTGAAGAGCGTCGGGAAGGCGTCGACCATGGCGGCGAGAGTAGATGGGCTGGGTAGCCGGTATCCAGTAGCCGGTATCCAGACATTCAAGGCGTGGCAGTATCAGGGCATGGCGAACGGATACCACCTGGCGCAGCTGAACATCGGGAAGATGGTGGCACCGACCGACGATCCGCGAGTTGCCGGATTCATGGATCGGCTCGACGAGATCAACGCGATTGCGGACGGTTCGCCCGGCTTCGTGTGGCGGTTGCAGACTGAAGACGGCAACGCCACCTCGATTCATGCCTTCGACGATCCTTTGCTCCTCGTGAACATGTCGGTGTGGGAATCGATCGAGGCCTTCCGCGAGTTCACGTATCGCAGCACCCACAAGGAGCTGCTGCAGCAGCGAGCCGACTGGTTCGAGCGCCACGAAGGGCCCTATCAGGTGATGTGGTGGGTTCCGGCCGGTCACATCCCGACAATCGAAGAAGCCAAGGGTCGCCTCGAAATGCTCGTCGATCACGGGCCAACACGAGAAGCGTTCACTTTCAATGATCGCTTCGACTCGCCTGCGACGCTCTAGCCCGGCAGGACGAATCGGCTAAACGTCGACGCGTCTCGTAGATACCGGGTCGAGGAGCCGAACCGACCCGGCAGACTCCACTGAGGCCAGTGCACGGCGGCGGCGGCGAGTTGCAGCTCGCTGTACCCACCGCTCCAGCAAAGTCGACCGCTGGACCCCGAGGCGCGTCCATCCCCATGCATCTTTGAGCAAGAGGCCAATGCCGTTGGCGGCAGATCGCAAGGTCAGGTAGAAGGCAACCGACACCAGCGCCAACCCGTGAAGGCTCCCGATCTCATTGGCCAGAACGACGAAGGCAACGAGGGCAATCCCGGAAGTCGAGAAGTGGATCCCAACGGCGGCTCGCCTCGTCTCCTCGCTCTCCAATTGGTGTGCCCAAACCATTGCCTCATGGGCAGTCCGGTGATCGGTGACTGCCGGTGGCCGACCGGCGCCGATCGCGCGATTTGATCCAGGCGAGTACAAGCGCCAACAAGAGGCATCTGGGCGAGCGACCAACCGATACCCCTGACAGATGTATCCATCACGATCGTCGCGCCAATCGAGGCTGTCCATGACACCTCCAAGTCAAGCATATGCCGCTGCGAGCGCCGGCGGTATCAGAATCGACGCAGCAGCGGAGATGGCAGGTCGAGTTAATCGGATCCGGTCATATCCTGAGCGATGTGTCCAAGCGAACGATTGTGGTTGTCGGCCTGGCGGCAGCGGCATTTGCCGTGACCGCCGTTGCGTTTAGCCGCGGCGAGTGCTCAGCCGAGATTGCCATCGAGGGCCGCCATTTCGAAACCATCGAAACCTCAGAAGGTCTCGGGGTCCTGGCGACATCAGACGAGGGCTTCTATGTCGGCGCCCTCTTCTGGATACTGCGAATCGGTGACGTCGAAATCGACCGCAGCACATACCCCGGCCTGACAATCAACGAGCTGGAATTCCAAATTCCGGAGGATGCACGACGTCATTTCACTGATGGTGACCCTGTCTCAATCCGATATGGCAATCCTGTGAGCTCGGGCAATGCGGGCTATGTGCTTGGAGCCGGAGCCAACGGCTCGGGAGGGGAAGTCGCCGTACTGCGCATAGCCGAGGGTTGTTGAGGCCTCACTGAAGGTGGTCGACCAGCCAACGGTGAAGCGGCGCCTGCTTGGACCAGCGGGTCATTGCCCAGCTGACGAAGCGCTTGCTGTTGAAGCTGGGCGGGGTGGCCACGTCCTGTCCCGTCCACAACGCGTTGTAGCGCAAGAATTGTCGCTCGAAGGTGTCGTCCGTCTCGAAGCCACGAGGCAACGTCTTGTAATGCTCGCCCTTGACGTCGACTTTCGACTTTTTCAGCTCTCCCACTGCCTTCCTCAGCGCCTTGCCGCTCTTGGCGTCGACCACTGCGTTGCGGTACGCCCCAAGACGGTCCTTGTCGAAGCCGTGCGCACCGACACCGATACCGACCTCCGCCGGCGTGACTCGTAGGTAGAAGCCTGACACGGCGGTCTTGCGTTCGCCCTCCCAGAACCAGAAGTCCAGATGGTCTTTGTAAGGCGTCTTGTCGTTCGAGAAACGGATGTCACGGTTGATGCGGAAGATCGAGCCGTTGACCCTGGGCTGGGCTTCAATTGGCGCCACGTCCTGGAGTGCCTCACCGGCAGCCTCGACAAACGCCTTGGCCGGAGTGACCCAATAGGCGTCGTAGTCGCTGCGGTGGGCTTCGAACCAGTCCTTGCTGTTGTTCTTGGATAGTCCCTCGAGGAACTTCTGTGTCTGTGCGGGGAAGCCGGCGAAGTCGGCCATCTGCGCTCCTTGTTGTCTGTGAGTCACTCACTGGTAATACGGTCAGCACCGCGCCAATCGACATTCGCAACGTATCAGGCCGGTCCGACAAAGAGTCCACGGGTCCGGCACCGCCGGCTCGGTAGAGTCGCCGCCATGAAGGACAACATCGTGGTAATCAACCCGAACAGCTCGGAAGACATCACAAAGCAGATTCGGCTCGCGGCAGAAGCGGCGGACGCAGCTACGAGCGTTGTGACATCTCATGGCGGCCCGCTCGCCATCGAATCCGACGCCGATGTGACCGCCGCGATTGCGCCGATGATTGCCACCGCCGACGAGCACACAGCCGCCGCATACGTGGTCGCCTGCTTCTCAGACCCCGGCCTCGACGAACTCAAACGGCATAGCGAGACCCCCGTTTTCGGTATTGCCGAGTCTGCAATCCAGATGGCTTCTGAACTGGGAGCCAAGATCGGGGTCATCTCGAGCGTCGACGCCTCTCTACCTCGCCACGAGCGGTACTGGAGAAAGATCAACGCCACCGAACTGATCGCAGCCGACATCCCACTTGGTCTCGGTGTGCTGGAGCTGCATACACCCGGGGCCTACGACAAGGCCTTAGCCACCGGCCGTCGCCTGCTCAACATGGGCGCGGATGTGATCGTGCTCGGCTGTACGGGGATGACCCACATGCAAGCGCGGCTCGAAGCCGAACTCGGCGTGCCGGTGGTCGACCCGTGCCGTGCCGCCGTTCGGATCGCTCGCCGCACTCTCGAGGAGCGATCATGAGCCCCCTCCCCCAGAACGGCTTCATTGCGATCGCGGTGACGCCCTTGACCGACGACGGAGCAATCGACCACGCCGGCATCGGCACGCTCATGGACTTCTACATCAACTGTGGATCGGTGGGCGTGACTCTCTTGGGAGTGATGGGTGAGGCACACCGCATGACCGATGCCGACGCCATTCGGGTCGTGGATTCAGCAATGGACGCCATAGCCGGGCGGGTGCCCGTCATCGTTGGTGTTTCAGACCCCTCGATGACCCGCGCCATGGCCCTAGCCGAACACACGATGAGCATGGGCGGCGTCGGCGTGATGGTGCGACCGCTGAGTGGGCTGCAGGGCGAGGCAGCCGTCGTCGACTACTTCGCAGACGTTGCCGACGCAATGGGGTCGGACGTGCCTATCTGTGTGCAGGACTTCCCCAAAGCGAGCGGGGTCCACATTTCGGTCGCGGCGTGGCGCGAGATCGTGGAGCGCTGCCCATCGGTGCAGATGCTCAAACATGAGGACGAGCCGGGTCTTGCCAAGTTGTCCGCCATCCGGCAGGCCGAATCGGCGGGGTTGCGGCGCGTTCCCATCTTCGTCGGGAACAACGGGATCCACTTGGTGCAGGAACTAGATCGCGGAGCCGACGGAGCAATGACCGGCTTCGCCTTCCCGGATGCCTTGGCGAAGGTCATCGACCTGCATCGAGCGGGCGAGCGGCAGACAGCCGAGGACCTGTTCGACGCATTCCTGCCGGTGAATCGCCACGAGCTGCGCACGGGCATTGCGATGCGCAAGGAGATCTTGCGCCGCCGCGGGGCACTCGGATCGGCTCGTACCCGCCACCCGGTCAAGCCGCTCACGAATACCGATCACGACGAGCTCCATAGCCTCTTGTCACGCTTGGAAGTGCGCACAGGCAAGCCAATCGCCGAACTCGTATCGTGAGTTTCGACCTGGTCATCCGCAATGGTCGCCTCGCTGATGAGTCCGGCGAGCGATCCGCCGACATTGGGATCACCGATCGGCTCATCGCCGCGGTGGGCGACGGCCTCGAATCCGCTACCCAGGAACTCGACGCAGCCGGCCGGTTTGTCATTCCTGGGGCCGTAGACAGTCATGTGCACCTCGGACAGCTTTCCTCGAAGGGCGACATGACGGCGGATAGCTTCTGGACCGGCTCCCGATCCGCAGTCCACGGTGGGACCACAACCGTTGTGCCCTTCGCTGCGCAGCATCGCGGTATGTCAATCGCAGAGGTGTTCGACGACGCCTTGCGCAGAGCAGCAACCGAAATGGCGATCGACTACGGAATGCACTTAATCATCACGGACTGGAGGGCGGCCGCACCGCAGGAACTCACCGCAGCCGCCGCCCTCGGCCTGACGGCGGTCAAGATCTACCTGACATACGAACGCCTCAAAGTCGAGGGTGACCAAGCGCTCGAACTGATCCGCGCTGCGACGAGCCTGGGACTTCCCGTCATGGTCCACGCCGAACGCGACGAGCTGGTGTCACAGGGTCGTGACGAGATGATCGCAGCAGGTGAGTTCGGCGCCGCCTCCCATGCCCACTCGCATAGCCGGCGTGCAGAGTGGTTGGGGGTGACCCAGGCGATCGAACTGGCGGATCGCACCGGCGCCGCCCTCTACCTGGCACACATCTCAACTCCGGAGGCGATCGACATCGCCAAAGATGCCAGAGCCTCCGGAATAGCCGTGATCGCTGAGACCTGCCCGCACTACCTGCTGCTCGACGAATCGGCATACGAGTTGCCGATGGAGCGGGCCGCCCCGTTCCTGTGTAGTCCTCCACTGCGTGGCACCGCCGATCGTGCGGGGTTGTTGGAGCGCCTGGCATCGGGCGACGTCGCCATAGTTGCCTCGGACCACTCCCCGTACACGGTCGATCAGAAACTCCCCAACGGCCCGGCCACCAAGTTCACCGAGGCAGCCAATGGCCTAGCGGGAGTCGAACTTCGCTTGTCGCTGCTCTACACGGCGGCGGTCGCCACCGGACACATCTCTATGCACGACTTCGTCCGGCTCACCGCCGCGGAGCCGGCCCGGCTGTGCGGAATGTATCCGCGCAAGGGTTCGCTCGATATCGGCGCCGACGCCGACCTCGTCATATGGGACGAGAGCCCATGGACCGTCACCTGGAGCGGCCTGCACGACAACGTGGGCTATACGCCTTACGAGGCCATGGATCTGTGCGGTGCCGCGTCATCGGTCGTAGCGGGTGGCAAGGTTGTCGTGACCGAATCGCAGTCCGATGTCACGCCCGGCCGGGGCAGGTTCATCCCTCGGACAAGGTGATTTCGACCCGCTCTTTGCCTCGACCCGGATTGGCCCGACGTAGGTTGATTGGCCCGATCTCGCTGGTCCGCTCGGGCAGCGTCCCGCCGCATGCCACCTTGGCGAAACCGCTGATCTTCCAATAGCGGCGGGTGTTTGATCCTGCGAAGAAGTCCCGCTCGATGGCGATGTCGGTCGCAATCATCTGATTGGCGATCTTGCCGATATCGACCAGCCAATCGGTCAGTGTGTGTTCAGTGGCGAAGTCGATGCGACCCCGCTCCTGGGACATGTGAGCGCCCACCTTCACGAGGTGTGGGTGGGCCTTGGTCAGGAGTTCGAGGACGATCTCGGTTGCCATATGAAGTCGGCGCAGCCGATCTCGCCGTTGATGATCGATAACGACTTCCACCTGATTGCCCACTTCGAGGCCGTGCTTCTTCGGTAACCGGTAGATGATCTTTGGCCCGTCCCAGCGGGCGTCAAGCACGTGATGCCCGCCGATGGTGCCGTGATCACGTTCCTGGCCACCGGCGAACGCAAAGAAGTTCGTCTCAGTCAGGGAGAGGAATTCGCCTTCCACCGCAGCCACAGTGGTCACGAGCCGGGGCAGATACGGGTCATCCCAGAAGACGTTCGTGCTCACAGTTGCCGACCGTAGTTCGTGGTTGCCCGGGGCGCGGTCATTCCAGAGCCTCGCAATGCTGCAGCCACAGCTGCGCATTGGCGAGTTCCTCGGCAGGAGGGTCGATTGCCACCAGTTCGTCATAAGCGGCAGGCACCTCATCACACCTTCCGGCGGAACCAAGAGCCCAGGGCAGCGAAGCCAATGCCCCGTACTCCTCGCGGGCAACCGCTTCACGCAGGTATGCGACAGCCTTGTCGTAGTCCCCGTCCCATCCGGCGAGTTCTCCGACATACCAGAGCACTTGCTCCTCGTTCCACCCGAATGCCAACGCCACGTGCGTGCCGGTTGCGCCATCCCAGCGATTTGTCGAGATCGACACGCCAACCAGTACGACGAAGAGCACTCCGAAGAACAAGGCAAGCGCAGCCAAGAGGCTGCCCAGTCGTGACTTGGGCTCGATCGGCTCGAAGTCGGGTTCGACACCGGCGCGCTCAAGGCGCTCGTGGAGTGGCCCGTGGGTGTCGCCTTTCACAATCGAAGGGAGCAGCGCTGCCTGGTGGGACTTGAGGAGCGCCACACCCAACGAGTGTGACTCGTGCGACGAAGCAATAGCCTCACGGTCTGCTCTGGTTTCCTCACCGGTGCTCACTCTGCGGACAAATCCGGCTATCGCCACCACCACAAGCAGCGCTACCAGCACTGCGACGATTCCCGTGCCGACTATCGGCTTGATCGCCAGGATTGGGAGATAGCCCAAGACCCCAAGGGTCCTGACTCGCGAGACTGTTCGACGCTCGTTGAGGTGAGCGATCTCGTGGAGTGCAATCGCGGCGAGCTCGTCATCTTCGAGAAGGTCGACCATCCGCTCCGTGAATATGACGATGTTCCTGATGGGAACGGCGACCGCATTCACTGCGTGGGTCTCCAGCTCAAATGCGCGGGGA
>JAHEJX010000198.1 GCA_024638645.1 Actinomycetes bacterium | reverse complement strand
CTCCAGATATCTCCTCTTGCGGCCACGCACCTTGAGGGAGGCAGGCAGGGTCGCCGCGAACTCCGTCAATCGGTGATCCAGGAATGGAGAACGAGCCTCGAGACCGTGCGCCATCGTCATCCGATCGAGAATCATGATCGAGTGGTTCGGCAGGCGCACCATGAGATCGGAAAGCATCATGCTGTCGATCGCCGCGCTCGCGGATTCGTCCTCGCACCAGTTTGCCATGGCCTGCTCGACGTCGAACCTGCCTACTTGCGTCCGGAACTCCGAGGTATACAAGCTGTCTCGGCGACTCGGCGTAAAATAAAAAAAGCTCAAACTGCGAGCATAGCGGCGCCCGCCGTCGACAGTGGCAACTTCATCCAACCAGCGTAGCCGGTTGCTCAGGCTCTTGTACCAGAAGTTCTCCCGAAGCCTCTTCACAACTGCCGCCATCACGCGGCTGCGCAGCGCTTGCGGCAGCATCGCGTAGTAGCGTACGCGCGGGAGCGCCCAGTAGCGGTCATACCCCCCGAACAGCTCATCACCACCATCTCCACCAAGGGCCACCTTCACTTCTCGATGGGTCATCTCTGCTAGCTGGTACAAGGTGGCGCTGAGCGGGTCGGACGGCTCGTCGAGGTAGTGCACGAGGGTCGGGAGCGTCGCGAGAAGGTTGCCGTCGACAACCCTCTCGAAATGTTCCGTTCCGTATCGCTCTGAGACCAGTCGGGCAGCAGGTCCCTCGTCGTAGGCTCCGTACGGCACGCGAATCGAAAAAGTCTTGAAAGGCTCGTTCGTGATCGATCGCACCATCGCAGTGATCAAGGTCGAGTCGACTCCGCCGCTGAGGAAGCCGCCGACTGGCACGTCGCTCACCAAGTGGTATTCGATCGTCTCACGCAGCTGACGATCCAGCTCTTCGAGCGCTTCCTCCTCGGACAGTCTCACCTTTGGCTCGTAGTCCAGCGTCCAGTAGCGCCACGTTCTCGTCCCGGCTTCATCGGCCTCCAACACATGTGCGGGAGGGAGCTTGCTAATGTCCTTGAACATCGAGCGAGGGTCGGAGATCACCCGTATCGACAGGTATTCATGCAAGGCGACCGGATTGATTTCGCGCAGTCGAGGCTCCACCGCGAGTATGGCCTTGATCTCCGAGGCAAAGTAGAGACGCTCCCCTATCCGAGCCCAGTACAACGGCTTCTGTCCCAGATGATCGCGGGCCAGCAGCAGTCGACGACAAGACCGGTCCCAGATCGCGATAGCGAACATCCCGCGCAGATCGGTGACGAAGTCGCGGCCCTTTTCCTCGTACAGATGAACCAGAACTTCGGTATCGCTTTGGGTGCGGAAATGGTGCCCCCGGGACAGCAGATCCTTCCGAAGCTCCCGGTAGTTGTAGATCTCGCCGTTCAGCATCACCCATATCGTCCCGTCCTCGTTGGACATCGGCTGGGCGCCGTTGGAGAGGTCGATGATGGAGAGTCGACGAAAACCGAAACCTACCCCGTCCTCGAGGTGGAAGCCCGAATCGTCGGGGCCCCTATGGGCCAGACTGTCTGCCATTCGCCGCAGTTCGGCCTCGGCTATGGTGCCCGAATCGAGGATTCCAGCGATTCCACACATTAGAGATCAATGGTCCGAGGGCGGACGTTCGGGTCGGCCATGGCCGGGAGGCGGTAGCCTCCGAGCTCGCGACCACCAAGCTCGTGTGGTCCCAGTCACGGCGCAATGAAGAGACCGGACCTGGCGGTCACCTCACGTGAAATGTAACAAGCCGATGCGTGGAAATATTTCCCTACCAAAGTACCATGAATGGGAAACATTTTCCCTTGTCCGCGGTCCGAGTTTCTCCACCGCCGGCGGACTCACCTATCGATCTCATTACATGACATACTCTTAGCAATACTGCTGCCCGTGGCATGTCCGTTGCCTTAGACGAGACACACTCGCGCTAGCCGCGAGGCGAGCAGGACCTCGCCAACCACGCCGCCCCCGGAAGCCGGTAGGGAGTAGCGGATCGAGCGGCGTGTCATGTGTCCTCCCAACGAATCAGCTCGTCTTTTCGGTGCGTGTTGACACTGCACCTGAGTGCAGGGGCTACGCTCGGCGGCCGTTGCCGATCCACGAGAAACGAGAGGAAGCAGGCTTTTGAGCAAACGGACCCGAAGGAGCTGGAGTCTGACGCTGTGTATCGCACTTCTGCCACTGCTTTCCTGCCAGGCGGTTGACGATGTGACCGGACCCAGCGGCTCGGGTTCGCCGCCGGGCGGCTCCGGACCCAGCGGGGCGCCTCCTGCCGAAACGGGCTCTCTCACGCTCAGTTGGGATGCTCCGTCAGAGAACGAGGATGGGAGTCCGCTCACTGATTTGGCAGGCTTCAATCTGTACTACGGTCAGACCTCACCTGTGACGGTGGCGAACAGCACTGTCATCCGGCTCGCGACCGTGACCATGGCGACCCTCTCCGATCTTTCGCCCGGCACGTATTTCGTTGCCGTCGCGGCCAGAGATGCCAGCGGCAACATCAGCGATCTCTCGACCTCTCTTCGCGTGGAGGTCTCGCCGTGACAAGCATGCTTGATCGAGTCCGCCTCGGGCAGGCCCTGCTCGTCACCGGCGCCCTGCTCTCTTCAGCCACCGCTCCGGCGCTTGGCCAGAGTTCGCCGTATCCGGCGAGCAGCGTGGTGACGGGTGTGAGCTTCGACGTCGGGGGCCGGACGAGCGCGGCGCCGGGCAGCGACCTGTGGCCGGTGA
>JAHEJX010000111.1 GCA_024638645.1 Actinomycetes bacterium | reverse complement strand
CCGCCTTCTTCGAAAAGGATCTGCCGAGCAGCGGTAGCGTCAGCTACAAACCACAACTCGACGGTCCCTCCTCGAAAGGCCCGCCGGTGTTGATCAGGTCGGAGTCGGGCACGGCGACATAAGCCCCCGCCCCATTCAATTCCAGTGCGGTGTTCGTGTCCGCTATCAAGGCGGACCGGCCAAGCGCCACGCTTCCTGAGTATGTGGCGTCGAGAGAACCGGCTTCGTCGAGCGCCGTCGTTCCAGCGGACTCGCCGAATCGGTAGTAGACGGCTGCGCCGTCGCTGAGAATGCGATCCCGGTAAGAACCGGGCGGAGCGGTGACGATGCTGTCGAGGTAGGCCAACCTGCCGGCAGACCGCCCCTCGATCTCAGTGAACTCGCCGCCGGCCCAGATGCGGCCGCCGTTCTCAACCAACGTGAAGGGCCCAAGCCCCCCGTTGCCGGCCGGAGCCCACGTTGGCTGCAACGCCCCCGTGGCGAGGTCTGCGGCAAAGAAGAACGGGCGGGATTCGGGACCAACGTTGAGAAAATGGCCTCCGACATATACATGTTCGCCTCGGGTGGCCAGAGCCTGGACGTCACCATCTGCCTGGATGAACCAATTGGTCGCCCCGGATGCTGGGTGGAACGAGTACACCCGGCCTCCCCCGCCACCCATCGCCACGAGCACCTCCGAGTCGGTCACCTCGAATTCGTACACGCGGCGGTCGGTATTCGGGTTCCAGGTGGGGTCCAAGTTGCCGGTTGCGGCGTCGAGCGCCGCGATCTCGTTGCGGGGGGTGCCATCGATGTCATCAAAGAGGCCGCCTAGGTAGACGAGGTTCCCGTCTGGCGAGGTGGCGATGTCGCGCACTGAGTCATCCACGATCGGGTCCCAGCCTGCGGCAATCGCCCCTGTCGTCTCGTCGAGCTTGGCAATTCGTTTCCGGGCGTTCGAGGACACCGTGCCGAAGTCGCCTCCGATGTAGAGGCTGCCTTCAGCCACATGGAGGGCGTGAACCTTGTTGTTCGCTTGCGCAAAGAAAGTGGGGTCGATCGTTCCGTCGACTGCGTCGACTGCGGCAATGCGACGGTGATCGCCACCATCGATCGTCGTAAAGGCGCCCCCAATGAAGATCACTGATCCGTCGCTCGAAGCCTCCAACGCAATGACATCGCCGTTGGCCGCAGGAGCCCACGCAGTGTCGAGGACACCCGTAGTGGCGTCGAGTGCTGCCAGCCGGTTCCGGTCAGAGCCGTTCACAGAACTGAATCCGCCACCCACGTAGGTGTCTGCCCCGGCCACAGCCAATGCGTTGACCGTGCCGTTGGCATCCGGGTCGAAAGGAGCGGCAACGCCGGCGGCGGTTATTCGCGCCGCCCTTTCCCTGGCGACCGAAGCGATATTGAGGAAGTCACCACCCACAAAGACGTGTGAACCCTCCACGGCAATGACGTTCACAGCGCCGTCTGGTGCAGGATTCCAGGCCGTGGCAGATCCCGTTACGGTATCGACGGCGGCCAGATTGGCGCGGGTAGCTCCACCGGAGGAGCCAAACGCGCCGGCGACATATGCGACTGAGCCGGTGATGGCGATCGAGTGAACGATGCCGTCGGTGCCCGGATCCCACGTTCCAACTGTGCCGCTGGCCTTATCGATCACGGCTACTGAGTCGCGCAACGCTCCGCCGACGTTGGCGAAGCCACCGCCGACATACACGTTCGTGCCACTCAACGCAATGGCGTTCACTGTCGAGTCGGCGTTGGGATTCCAGTTGCCGACTGCGGCCGATGCGAGGTCGACCTGTGCCAGCCGATTCCGTCCGACACCTCCCACCGTGGTGAAGTCCCCGCCCACAAAGATTCCGGATCCGCCGTCTGCCGTGATGGCACGCACCGGTCCATTCGCGTTCGGGTTCCATGAGAGCAACACCGCCGACTCTGAGCTGATGTTGACTGCGGCAAGGTTGTTGCGGGTCGACCCGCCGGCCGAGGTGAAGTCACCTCCGATGTAGAGAATGTTTCCATCCCGGTGGAGGGCGAGCACCGCGCCGGACGTGATGTTGGGCCGCCAAGCCGTGACGCCGCCGCCGGCGTCGAGATGGGCGGCCCGCGGCCTGGACAGCCCATCGACGAAACTGAAATCGCCCCCGATGTACCACCCGCCGGCTCCGTCGCTGACAACTGCGTACACGGCACCGTCGATACGAGCGAACGCGGCGTTGTAGGCACCCGAGGCCGTGCCGACTTCTGCACCACCGCCAGTGTTGGGACCTACTTGGGAAAAGCGGCCGCCGATGTAGACCTTCCCGTTCGCAATCGCCATGGCATCGACGTCGCCGTCGGTAACCCAAGTGTCGCCGGGGATCGGGTCCGCCGTGGCTGGAGCAACGCCGACGATCGGGAGAAGTGCGCCGGCAGTGAGCAAAGCAACGAGCAGGGCGCGCCAACCAGGTACAAAGTCAGCAACGAAATTGCGCGCAGCGCCCATTGATACCGGCCCCCCGGCCTAGCCCTTTGATGCGGCCCGACTCCCCTACTACCGAGCCGGGCCATGACCCAATTGTACCTACCGCTGGTTAGTCAGCAATGGGCAAGCGACCGCGCCCGCAGTGACTAGTCAGAAGGCGCATCCG
The DNA here is from genome assembly GCA_024638645.1 of Actinomycetes bacterium. Lineage (GTDB taxonomy): Bacteria > Actinomycetota > Acidimicrobiia > Spongiisociales > UBA5794 > JAHEJX01. The sequence continues at coordinate 8,400 of JAHEJX010000111.1, read as the reverse complement.
AACTACGAACACGTCAGCTTGCGTAGCCGAGCACCTCGACCAGGTCGCCGGCCACCTTGTTGAAATAGGCCAAGGAGTCATCGTCGAAGTGATTCATCCAGTCGCCGGCGACACCTTTGCGCAGATGATCCCTCTTGTTCTCTTCACCCTTCTGGCGGCCACCGCTGAGCTTTTCGAAGCTGTGGTCGGCTACGAGCTCTCGAAGCACGGTCTCCGGCAGCCGGATGTCGCAGTGGGCGAACAGCTCTCGGAAGTGTTCTATGCCGTGCGGGCCGTTGAGGTCTTCATACTTGAAGACGCGCTCGTTGTTGCTGAGGTTCGCCGCATTCAGCCAGGATCGCTGCGCGTCGAACAAGCCGAAGTCGCTGAAATAGTCGATCACGTATTTGAGGCCTTCTGCAGTGGGCGCATCGGCCAAGACTTTGCGGGCCTCAGGAATGTCCGGCCCCATTGGGACGTGCGAGAACCGAGCACTGAAGTACCACGAGACGATGACGTCACGAGGATCACGCATCACAAAAAAGCCGCGGTAGTCGTCGCGCTTGGGATACAACAGGTACTGGTCGAGGTCGGTGTAGATCGGGGAGATGATCGTGTCTGCCGGCATCATCTCGAGAAGGCTGCGTTCGGTCAGTTTTCGGGTGTCGATCCCATCAGGCATCAGTTCGGTCTCGTAGTGGAAAGCGCGGAGACCGGAATACTTGTAGACGCGCCAGTCCTGCATGATGTTGCGAATCCATTGGCTGCCGCTCTTGTGGACGGTGCAGTGGTATACGTTGCCCACTGGGGTTCGGTAAGACGGGCGCACGAGCTTGGAACGGCTCTGCATCGCGATGTACTTCAGTTTGCGCTTGACCTTGGTAACAGACAAGCCCGTCAGCTTGGTGCGAATCCTCTTGAGCATGTCCCTAATCCGATCTGGCCGCGACGCGGCAGTTCCCACCGTGGTCCTACCGTGGGAAGTCCCGTCCGGGCCGACGGTCCCACGAGACCGAGTTCGGTGTGGTTGGTGTCCCCCTTGAGCGCTTTGGCCCCCACAGCAGCCTGTCAAAGAAACCGACGGCGAATCGCCAAGCAACTCCGCGTGCACTTTACAGTGGCCCGATGCAGGCCAGTTCCAAGACAAACCGGCGCCGGAGGGCGCAGGCGTGAAACTGTCGCGGGCAATTCCGGCCGGCCTCGTCGACGCCGCGTTGGCTTCTTTGGCCACCTTCGTCCTGAGTCTCTATGCCATCGCCACCTGGGAGGGCGACAGCCCGCAGGTGCTTGGCATGTACTTCCTCTACATGAGCGCCTTCCTGATGGCTTCGGCCGTGCCGAACCAACTCCTATTCGTGCCGGCCGAACGGATGACTCTCAATGTCGAGCAGGCCGCTCGGGTGCACTTCTTTGGGCGAATCGCCAAGCTCGGCATCCCGGCAGGGGCGGCGGCCGCCGTTCTTCTGCTGCTGGCCACCCTCGTCGGCGCTAGCAAGCCCGAGATCAGTTTCCTCGAGGATCAACTTCCTTTCCTCTTGACGGCGGCGGTGGCGACGGTCTTTTCGCCGCTGCAGAATCATGCGAGGCGCCTGCTCCACTTGGCCGGTCGAAGCTGGGCGGCGGCAAATGTCTCGCTCGTGCAAGCCGCAACCGCCGCGGTGGCGCTTGTTGTCTTGGTCGCGGCGGAAGTCGCAGCGCAATGGATTCCGATCGGCTCGCTGGCCGTTGCCAATGTCGTATCCGTCGCCACTGCTGCCGTCCTGGCGCGTCGCGCCGGCCGCCATGTAGCCGACGCCGAATTGGACGCAGTGGCGGCCACACGGAATGCCATGACGTATCGGAAGCTCATGCCAACTGGTCGCTGGTTGGTGGCGACCGGCGTGATCTCGCTCGGCAACAACTTCGTGGTCGAGTCGGCTGTGGCGTCTCTGGCCAGCCTGGAGGCTTTGGCTCTTGCCGGCGCTGCCAAAACGGTGGCGCAGCCAATCCTGGTGTTGAGCAACGGACTGCGATCGGTTCTCGGCCCTCCGTCGATGGAGGCAGCGCGGGACCGCGACCGGGCGGCAGCGCACCGTGTAAGGCGGACCTTCACAAAGCTGACCGTTGTTGCCGTGGCTGCATATATCGCCGTTGCGGGGTTCGACTGGGTCGGCAACCCCCTTGCCCGGCTCATCGATGGCGCATACGCGGTGCCTTTCCTCGTGGCTCTCTCCATCGTTGCCAATGGGTTCAACGGCGCCGCTTTTCCCGGCCGGCTCGAACTGATCGGAGCTAGTCGCGAAAAACAGCTCTTTGGAGCCGACCTACGTGCCAACATCGCTCAGCTCGTATTTGCGGTCGGTATTGCCGCCGCGGCCGGCAGCAACGCCGCTGCAGGGTCATTTGCCAGACCTGTGGCATTCGCCGCCCTCGGAGTCGGCCGGATTCTCTTGTACGCCCGTCAGCTAGACGTTCACTACGAGGACCCGCCTGACGATGAAACCGAGGCCGGTACGATCCCGCAGGCACCGGACGTCATCCCACCTTCTGTCTAGGAAACATGGAAAACAGCTACAAGGCCTTTCCACCGGGCTGGAACAACATACGCGTGCCCACCCACGCCAAGGGCGCGACGCTCGCCGGTATCGCCACGTACACGCCATGTGTCGCCAAGGGCATCTGGGGCCAGCGCATTGCATGGGGCCTGGTCTCGCTCGGCGGCGCCAAGCTGCTGCCGGGCCGGGTTGGAGCCTGGGATCCGCCGTTTGAAGGAGAGGGGTGGGACCGGCTGATCGAGCAGCTGCGCGGGATCGTCGGCGATTTCGATAGCCACACCGTCTACGAGCGACGACGGATGCGGCGAGGACTGATGATGCTGTTGCTCAGGGGCGAAACACCGGTCGGGTTCGTCAAGGCTCGCGAGCTCCCGGGCGACGGCGTTGTCCGTGAAGAGCTGGCTATGGGCCTCGTCGAGGAGGCAAAACCGAGGTCTTTTCAGGCGCCCCGGGTGCTGGGATCGGGACAGGTCGCCGGGTGGCGCTATCTGGTCACGAGCCCGCTGCCCCCTCGAATGCACAGGATGATCGAGGGGCGTCCGCCAGCCGAGATGATCGAAGAGATCGGTGCAGTTCTCAGCCCGCTGCAAAGGCAGAACGGCACGGCGCAACACTGGGCACCATTCCACGGAGACTTCACGCCATGGAACCTACGCCAGTTCGGCGACGGCCGACCCTGGCTCATCGACTGGGAAGACTGCGGATACGCACCGCCGGGGGCGGATGAGGTTGTGTACCTCGCAACGGCATTCGCCGTCGGAAGGACGCTGGGCCCGATTCCCTTGCCCGCCTCCGAAGCCGTCGCGTACTGGTGGGAGGAGATGAATCGCCGTATCAGAGAGAAGCTCGAGTGGGGCCTCGAACTTCGCCAGCTCGACCATGGGTTGCTCGAGGCGCTTGCGGCGGGAGAGAAGACGTGACCCGAATCAAGGTCATTTCGATTACCGGAGCGGGACGCAGCGGAAGCACGATTCTGGACAACGTCCTCGGCGGCGTGGCGGGAGCCTTCTCGGTAGGCGAGTTGCGCTATCTGTGGCGGCGTGGCCTGATCGACAATCGCAAATGCGGCTGCTCCAACCCTCTTCTCGATTGCAAGCTCTGGCCGCGAATCCTCGACCGGGCGTTTCCGGAGGGAATCGATCCCGCCAGAGTTGCTTCCCAGATGAGATTCACTAGGACGCGCTATACGCCTGCGGCCGTGATGCGATCGTTCCATGGCTGGTACCGCAACCGGCTGTCGCCACTCGTCGAGGTGCTCACCGAGCTATACCCTGCCATCGCGGTAGAGACGGGAGCACGGTTCGTTGTCGACTCCTCCAAGCTGCCCACGTACACGTATCTCCTCGGCCAGGTACCTACAGTCGATCTCCGGATCGTTCACCTCATACGCGATCCTCGAGCGGTCGCCCACTCCAGAGCCAGACGCAAAGAGCAGCTCGATACCGCCGAGCGGAGACCTATGACTCAAAGCGGCCCCACGCGATCGGCGGTGGATTGGCTTACCTGGAACACCACGATCCGCCGGCTATTCGGTCGAGGTACCAACCCGTACATGATGTTGCACTACGAAGACCTGATCGGCGAGCCGGCCGCCAGCATTGAACGGGTACTCGAAATCGCCGACGAGCAAGGTGCCGACATCTCACACATCCGCGGCCACGAAGTGACGCTCGCCGGGAACCACACGGTCAGCGGCAACCCCGGACGATTCCAAACGGGCCCGATCACGTTGACGCTCGACGAGGCATGGCGGCGCGATATGAGCGACAAGGACCGGAAAACCGTCGAACGAATCACCCGGCCCGCCCGCAAGTCATTCGGCTACGACTAGAGGGCATCGAGACTCGGCCACGGCGACTCGGCTACAGCTCCCCAGCACGGCGCTGCTCTTGATTGCGCCTATGGCGGGCTCTTGCCAAACGGGAACGGTACTGCAGGACTCGCAGCGGATATGGGCCGCTCGTGTCGGGGTGCAGGTATTCGACGAGATCGGCAGGGGGCACCACGATGCGCGACCACCACTTGAGAGCGTCGAGGCGCCTGCCCGGCATCGTCATTGGTATCCAGTAGTGGGTCCGCACCTTGCGGGTGAGCCCCACATCCCCACGGAGCGTGCTCCGTTCCGGCCAGATCGCTTTCCAAAGTCGTGAGGTCGCCGCCCGATCGTATGGGAGGGGAATGGACAGCACTTCGGCGACAACCCGAAGCGCCTCGTTGAAATGAATCCGCAGCCCTACACCGGCCGCAAAACGTTGAACCCAATCCCAATCAACTCCCGCCGCCGCAATGCGAGCAATATCGGCGAAACCGTGCAGCCGGGAGAAGCGATCCTTCTGGAGGTGTATTGCGGACTGGAGCAGAGTTGACTCGGTATCGAGAGCAAGCGCTGGGAAGCCGCTCAGGTCGATCGTTTCCATCCGGGGCCACAGTCGGTCGAGGTCGGGCAGTTCGACACCAACCTTGATCGGGTCGTTGTGAAGGTCGATCCAAACGTCATCCCAAATGAAGTCGATCGATTGGATGCGACCGGCGTCGAAGAGATGCTGCGCTTTGCCGCGAAGGCCGTGGCCGGGAGCTAGGTGAGCCAGAATCTCGTCGATGCGGTTGCGTGAGGTCGGAGCAAGCAGTAAATCGACATCGGCAGTAGGGCGAGTACCCGGCTCCGGATACCATCTCCTAGCCGTCGCGACTCCTTTGAAGAGCGCTGCGTCCCATCCGTTGTTGCGCAGTGCAGCAATCACACTCTGGGCGGCGTGCTCGACCTTCGTATTGTGGGCCGCTGCCGCCAGCTTGACGCTGGCCAACCGATGCCGAGCCTCTGCGTCGATCTCGAGTGCGCCGACTTCGGCGGCCGCGAACGCCAACCCTGCCATACGGTGCTGGAGCGCCGATTCGACAAGGGCGGCAGAATCAGCGTCAGCAACAGCACCGGCGGTGCGCCCGGCGGCTATCTCGATCAGTGCGGGATGGGGATACGCCATTGACCAGCTCCGTTGCAGGATTGGCACATTATCGGCCGGATATCTCTCAACTGAGGGAGCATCCGTTTCGATCAACAAGGAGCGAACAAATGGAGGCGACATCGCCAGGATGGCTTCGCAACAATTGGGACGTGATAAGTTCCGGGCCAGCCGGGCCATCACTCCCTCTCGGCACACCATCTAGAGGCAGAAGCCCTTGAACGACGACATAATCCTCGAACCAACCCTGCTGCGGGCCGTGTGGCGCTACCGTTGGCTCGTGCTCCTGGTGGCGACGGCTGCGACGGCCGCTGCTTGGTTCTATGCCGACCGCACCGCAACCCAGGAATGGAGCGCTGAGGCTACGGTCGTCGCCGAAGACCCGTTGGCCTCGATTCTCTTCGAGAACAGCGACACCCGTCGCGACGACTACATCTCGGATCAGGTCGCCCTGATGGAGTCGGGTGACGTCGCCGACACAGCGGCGCTGCTGGCTCCAGAGGAGGACCCTGATTTTCCGTACGTCGGGTTCGAGATGCTCGAGCGGCGCCGGATCTTCGAGTCGGACGCACGCATCACGGTACGGATGGTTGCCGGCACAGAAGCCGCCGCCATCGCGGGGGCCAATTCGTTTACTCGGGCATATCAGCAGATTGTCCAACAGGACGCGCAGGTGTTCTTCGACAACTCGATCTCAGTGCTCGACACGGTCATCGCCGAACTGGAGCAGGAACTCGTCGACGTCGGCACCGAGATCCAAGCCGCCCAGGAGATCATCAATCCGGACCTCGCTGCACTCGAGGCTCAATACAACGAAGCGCTCCCCCGCCTCTTCGAGCTCTTCGAAGATCTCGAGCGGGCCCAAGGAGAGATAAGGGACGCGCTTCTGCTTCAGATCGAGGACATCCGGACGCAGATTGCGACAATCGAACAGCTCAATCGCATCGAGGAGCAGGATCAGACTGCCATTGCGTCTCTGCTAGAGCAGCAACGGCGCACGATCGTCCGCCTCGACGATCTCGCCGAGCAGCGGGATCGCCTCAGGGTCGACGCTCAGCTCCTCGGCGCCGGTTCGAGCAGCAATACGCGCGCAGCTTTCGCCACGCTGGTGGCGACCGACGTACTGCGCCTGATACTGGCCGGCGCGTTCCTCGGCATACTGATCGGGTCGGGCCTCGCCTACATGTTGGCGCTGCGCCGCCGTTCGATCACCGACCGGGCACAGCCCGAGCTCGTCCTGGCAGCACCGCTCATTGCGGAGGTGCCAAGCTTCCGACAAGAGGGAATCCGCACCGCGCTTCCCGTCAAGACCCATCCAAGGTCGGCGTCTGCCGAGTCATTCCGCTTCGCGGCAGCCGCCCTCGATCTCTCGAGATCCACGCCCATCGGTTCCGTCCTCACCGAGGGGAAGCTCGTCGTAGTCACCTCGGCCAACGTGGCAGATGGCAAGACGGTCATTGCGGCCAACACGGCACTAGCCGCGGCGCGCGAAGGCAAGCGAGTCCTGCTGATCGACGCCGATTTCGGCAGCCAAGAGGCCACCGCCATGCTCACAGATGAGCGGCCTCAATCCGGAATAACCGAAGTGGTCGAAACCGGCATGGCCCTGTCTGAGGCCGTTCTCCCCATCGAAGGAACCGGCACGTCGGGGCTCCACTTACTGTCTCGTGGATGGCAGACCACTTCCGCTCCGGAGTTCTTCCGCAACCCCGCCACGAGGGACTTCCTCGACCAGATCCAGGAGTTCTACGACCTCATCCTCCTCGACGCGCCTCCGTTACTTTCGGTTGCATACACCAGCACCCTGGCCGGTATGGTCGACAAGGTTCTCGTGGTGACAAGACACAACAGCTCTGCGACTTCTCTCGAAGAGCTCCAGGATCGCCTGGATCTCGTTGGCACGCCTACAGTCGGCTATGTGTACAACCTGGCGCCGCTCCGCCTCGATATTTCCCGCAACGAGGGATCGATGCGCGACGTACTCGGCCAACAGCCGGCGGTCACGGCCGGCGACGTCTAGGACTTCTCGATGAAGCCGGGCGCCTATGGGTTGCGGCTGACCGGCGACGCCCCCCGTTCTCAACTTCTGACCCAGGTGGTCGATGGTGCGCCCATCGTCACGATCAAACGGTCGATCGGGCGAGCTGAAGTTCCTAACGTCGTCGGCGAGGCAACCGCGACGGTGCCTCTAATCAACCAAGGTGCCCTGGAGCTCAATAGGGCGGATCGCTCCGCCATCGTTACCACTCGGGCTCCGTTGACCGACGACGAACTGGCCCATCCCTACTTGGCACCCATCGCTGCTGTGCACAACCACTGGCTGGGAAGAGCTGCGTTCCACGCCGGCGGTGTGGTGGTCGATGGGAAGGCGTGGGGCGTCATTGGAACACGAGAAGCGGGCAAGAGCACGCTTTTGGCCGCGTTGGATGATGCCGGCATGGTGGTGCTTGCCGACGACCTACTCGTACTCGACGGTGAAAAAGCGTTCTCCGGCCCGCGAACCCTCGACCTACGAGCTGAAGCGGCGAGCCATTTCGCGACTACACGCGACCTCGGTGTAGCGGGGGCCCGGCAGCGCTGGCGGCTCGACCTGGGGAAGGCGCCACCGTTTGCACCCCTTGCCGGTTGGATCGTTCCCCAATGGGGAGAACAGCTCAAGGTATGGCGCGAGCCTGGAGCGGCTGCCGCCCACCACATTGCTCCGGCCAGGTCGGTCGGCGCGATCGCCATCGCTCCGACAGCCTTCATGATGGCGGCGGCAAGGCCGGCGGTGGTGTTCGAACGGCCTCGAAACCTCACCGCCCTTGCATCGGGCGTGGAGACACTGCTGAACGAGTTGGCTTCCTAGACCGCTTCGGCGAGGAGGCCGTGCGCAGCCAGGCCGGCGAGAAAGGCGTCTACGTCCCCTGTGGCTGTGAGCGTGTCGA
>JAHEJX010000197.1 GCA_024638645.1 Actinomycetes bacterium | reverse complement strand
CTCTACGAGGACGTAGCCGCTGTCGCTGTCCAAGCTCGACACGAAAGCATGGACCATCAAGCCTTCCTCTGGTGCCCACTTGCCGAAGGCGTTCAGAAGCGCCTCCTGATTTGCGAAGTTCTGGTCGTGGCTGAGTCCAGCCGTACGAACGGAGTATTCGATCATGTACTTCATGAGGTCCCCTCTCAAGCCGACCGAGCAGCGGAGGCTCGACCACGCTCGACCGTACACGATCTTCGACCTCGGAGATTCCGGGGGTCAGGGAAGGTCAGCCTCGCCCCGCCGAAGCGTCACTGATCGCCGGTTTCTGGCGCTCGTAACGACGTGGCCGATGGGCACTCGACCGGCTCGGGAACCGGCTGCGAGGATCGGCTCGGCGAACGCGCCCGACGATTGCGCGTTTCCGAGCGCCTGAACGAGCGCGGACGTGCCCATATGGGCGCGTTCAGCTGCGGGGTTTGGGGCTGAACCGGAGGGGATGGGACTCAGGAGGGGCGATCGATAGGATCCCCGGATGCCAGCGTTCGACTCGCAAGAGATCACCGTTCGCTCATATGACGGCGCCGTCCTGAGCGGGGTGCTCGAGATCCCGAGAGACGGGGAGCTCAGGGCTCTTGCAATACCTGTACACGGGTCGTTCCCTCAGACACGCGACGGGAGCATCGACAACACCCGAACATGGATGTTCCCCACACCGATTCCAGAGCGAGACCTGTTCATCGACTTCCGCGACACGGTCCTCTCCCTTGGAGTCGGGACTCTTCGCTACGACAAGCGAGCCAGCGGCTCGAGTGAGGGCATCTGGGCACAGAGTGACTTCCATTCGATCGCCCGAGACCTCGCCGTCGTGCACCGACAGGCTCGCGACCTCTACCCGGACCTACCCATCGGATTCATGGGCCAGAGCGAGGGAAGCTTCACCTTCCTCCACGCCCTGGACTTCGGTGCCGAGCCCAGCTTCCTGATCTCCCAGGGTGGCGGTCTCGAGTCCTTCGAGACCCTCCTCGATCTGCAGCGAGACCGGGCTGCCAAGCCGTTCCTCGATGATCCAGACGGACTGACCGCAAGGAAGTTTCCGGTGCTCGCCGGCTGGTATCTCGGCTGGTTCAGAGGCGACATGAGAGATCGCGTCCGCGCCGGCGACTCGACCTACGTCGTTCACGGCCCGGACGGGTTCACCTGCGAGCTGAGCCTGGACTTGATGCGCCAGTACGAGGAACTGGACTGTCTGGAGAAGTTGGAGAGCTTCGACGGGCCCGTCTTGTTGATGAACGGATCCGAGGATCTCAACGTCCCGCCGACTGTTCTCGAAGACATCACGAAGATGCAGCATGAGCAAGGCAGATTCCCTCACGTTCGGTGCGAAATCATGGAAGGCCTTGAGCACAGCTTTAGGCGGGTCGACGAAGGAGAGACCTTCTTTGAGGCTATGCAGAAGCCAATCGACTCCTCCTATGCAGCGACGATCGCATCGTTCTTCGGCGACATCCTCTGAGCGCGCGCCGATAGCGAACTCTCGGTTCGCGCTCGCTTCGGGAATCGAACGAAGTGTGTGATCAGAGCTAGTTCACGATGTGCCCGACCCCCTGGGCTGCTGGTGGGTCTGGGGATCATGGCGGGGTGGGACGTTGCCTACCCCTCGGCGCCGACCTGGCCACGCCCCGAGAGCCTTAATGTGCCGCTATCGAGCGGGTTGGCCACACCGGGGCGTCTGTTGATATGGGTGCCCTCCAACGGCACTTTGGGGACGGACCGTGCGAGGAATGCGGGGTCGACGCGCCCCTCCAATGAAGCAGTCAACGCCCGGCAGGCACGTTGAGCGGGTGTCGGTGCGCTGGATGGGTGCGCGTGACGGGGCGGTTCGGTCAGCGGGCGGCCAACTCGGTGATGTCGCGCAGGTGATGGTGGCTCTCGTGCACCATCGCGACGGTCAACAGGCGGAGCGGGGCAGGATTGCCGTTGAACGCCAGCATCCAATCGAGCGCGCCGCGGTCAAGGTCTTCGAGCGCCGCTCGAGCCCGCTCTCCAGCATCGCGGATTCGCGTCGACATCTCCGACGCACCTACGTCGTTGAAGCAAGCGTTGTCGACATGTTCATCCGGGTCGACACCGTCGATCGCACCAAGTTCGTCAGCGGCCGCGATATCGCACATCTGGCCGACGGAGTCGTAGATGAACTCGATGTGGCCGGTGTACTCGAGGATGCTCCAAGTTTCCGGTGACGGACGGCTGCTCAGCGCCGGACAGTTGCGTGCCGATCCGTCGGCAATGACTGCCTCGTAGCCGGTTGCGAGCCGCCAGAGCTCAGGGCCGAGTTGATCGTCGGCAACCTCGCGGGGGTCGAACTCGCACTCCCTGCATACCTCGGTGACACCTTGCATCCCCGAACCGTAGCGGTTGCGGGAGTAGCCGCCTGACGGCCGTCGATCTTTGCCGGACCTCGCATTTGGCGGGTCGATCCGGCCGAACGGCACGGCTCCGGTTGGCAGGAACGCCCCGGAACGCCGGATCGGAGGCGCACATCGCGACGTGTTCCGACAACGCTCGCACCGCTCAGGATCCGGCATGAAGATCGGCTCCGCCAGCTGCCGAGCGTCACTTCGAGCAACGTGCAATATGGAGTGGGTGACCGAGCGCGGACGTGCCGATCACGAGCGGTCGGCCGAGGTGTCGCCCGGTGTTGATCTGATCGGTCTGGGGCACTCGGGGTAGCGACGGCGATCGATGCCTCCAAATGGGGTGGACACGTCGGGCGCGATGCATGACAGCATGGATTGGATGGA
>JAHEJX010000110.1 GCA_024638645.1 Actinomycetes bacterium | reverse complement strand
TGAGCGGGTCCTGCCGTCTGCCCAGTTATAGAGCCAGCGGGCGGTCTCAGTGGCGGCCCGCGGGTGGAATCGATGCTCTTCGGTCCAACCGGTGAACTCGGTTGCCCACTCCCAGGTGGATGGGATGAATTGCCACAGACCCTTGGGGACATGACCGTTCGGATTCACGGCGAATGGGTCCCCGTTCGATTCGCAGGCGATGATGACGAGGGCGTTGTCCGTCTCGCCGATGTCGCCGAAGAACTCGTCGATGAGATCGTGCCACTCTTGCTCATCGCGTTCGCCGCGATAATCGGCCTCGCAGTTGGACTCGTTCTCGCCGATGCAGACGTCGGCGTACCGACCGCCGAAGATCGAATCGTTGCCGCCAAATCCGAATATGCGGTCGTGGCCCTTGTAGCCGTAGAGCATGTCATCACCCGCGCCGCCGTACAGCCAGTCGTTACCGCGGTTGCCGTAGATGATGTCGTTGCCGCCGCCGCCACAAATGACGTCTGACCCCATGAGGCCGTGAATGATGTCGTTGCCGCCGAGTCCATTGATGACGTCATTGCCGTCTGTCCCGGTGATCTCGTCGTCACCGGCAGTGCCGGAGATCGTCACGGTGCGGCCTCGGCACGTGTCTGCGTTGCTGGCATCGGCAATCACAGGCGTTCCGGCAACTCCGATGACCGTGGTACAGACCATCGCGAATGCGGACACGGCGAATCGAAAACGAGTTCTTCGAGCGCTCATTTCCTAAGTATCGGCATTTCGCGTCGAATTTCCCAAACCGACAGTCACCTCGGCGGCTCTTGGAGCGTCGATTTCCCGCCTTCGGAATCGTGTGCCAGCATTGCTCATGACGCTCGGCCACCCCTCCGCCGGCCACACCAGGTGGCCCGAATTTGCCCATGTGATCTTCGACTGTGATTCCACCCTGTCGACCGTCGAAGGCATCGACGTGCTGGCGAGAAACCTCGGCTTTGAGGACGAGGTCGCGGCTCTCACCCAGGCCGCAATGGAGGGCGAAGTCGAGCTCAACTCGGTGTACGCCGAGCGCCTCCGCATGCTGAAGCCAACCAAGCGGGCCGTCGCCGAGCTGCGTTCCGCCTATAAGCGCAACGTCGTACCGCACGCGGCAGAGGTCGTTGCGACGCTACTCGAGCTCGGAATCGAGGTCTACGTCGTCAGCGGGGGCCTGGCCGATCCGGTTGGGGACTTCGCTGTCAGCCTTGGTATCGATCCGAAGAACGTGAGAGCAGTGGAAGCTCGTCACGATGCGCTCAGTGGCGAGTGGTGGAAAGCCGGCCATTGGCCCGTAGACGAGGAGTACTCAGGGTTCGAAGATGGTGCGCTCACGCGCTCCGATGGGAAAGCCGAGATCATTGCCGACTTGCTGGCGGGCAGGCACGGTGCGTCGCTCCTCGTGGGAGACGGCGCCAGTGACATGGAGGCGGCAGCCGGTGTGGATCTGTTCGTAGGTTTCGGAGGCGTCGTTCACCGTCCGACAGTCGCAGCCTCCGCACCGATCTACATCACGGCGACCACGCTATCGCCCGTGCTGCCGCTCGCAATTGGCCCGGGGGGGGCGACTCGTCTCACCAGCCCCACCGCTGTTCGAACATTTGAACACGGCGTCGACACGATTCGTAAGGGATTGGTCGCTATTGCCGACGAGGAGACGAGAATGACGTTGCTATCGGCCCTCGACCGGAGATCCGACCGTGTCTGATCGCAAGATCCTCATCGCAGACAAACTTGGAGAGAGCGGCATCGCCGCGCTCGAAGCCGCTCCGGATGTGGCATATGACATCCGAACCGGACTGACCAAAGCGGAGATCCTCGAGGCGATCCGTGAGTACAGCGCGGTGATAGTCCGCAGCGCCACGACCATCGACCGCGATGTGATCGACGCGGGCGAGAACCTTCTCGTGATCGGCCGCGCCGGCGCCGGAGTCGACAACATCGACGTCGAGGCTGCAACTCGGCGAGGCATCATCGTCACCAACACGCCCCAGGCGAATTCGATTGCGACTGCGGAACAGACGATGGCGCTGATGCTCTCCGTCGCCCGTCATACGGCCCACGCTCACGGTTCGGTAGCTATCGGTGGATGGGACCGCAGCCGGTTCACAGGCATCGAGCTTGCCGACAAGACCCTCGGCATCATCGGCTTTGGTCGGATTGGCCGCGAGGTAGCAAGAAGGGCTCGGTCGTTTTCGATGGAAGTCATCGCCTATGACCCGTACGTCACCGAGCAGGCGGCGAGAGAACAGTCGGTCACTCTCGTCGAACTCAACACCTTGCTCGGGCGCTCTGACTTCGTCACGCTGCATTGCGCCCTGTCGCCGGCTACAGAGAATCTCATCGACAAGGCGGCGATCGAAAAGATGAAGCAGGAGGCGATCCTCATCAACGCTGCGCGCGGAGGGCTCATCGACGAGTCCGCTCTGGCCGAAGCCCTGGCGAGTGGCCGGCTGCGCGGAGCAGGGATCGATGTCTATGCCGAAGAACCGCCGGGCAGTGGCCACCCGTTGATCGGGCTTCCCAATGTCGTGCACACTCCTCACCTGGGCGCCAGCACCGCGGAAGCACAAAGCGATGTCGCCGAACAGGTGGTGTCGCAAGTCCTTGATGCGCTCCGCGGTGACGGAATCCGCAACAGCGTCAACTTCCCTTTCAGTATGGACAAGGAAACCGCTCCTTGGCTGGAACTGGCCACCGCGATGGGCAAGGTGCAGTTCGCAATGGCGCCTGCGCGCATCGAGCGAATCGAAATCGAGGCTCGCGGCGACGGTGTCTCGGACAATATCCGGGCGATAGCAACCGGCGTATTGGCGGGAGTGATGAGCAGCTTCCTGCCGAACAGCGTGAACCTCGTAAATGCCCCGGCACTGGCGTCGGACCACGGGATCGCCGTCTCGCAGAGTGAGGGCATCGGCTCACTCGACTATCCCAACATGATCTCTTGCCGCGTCTTCTGGGATGGCGGTGACCGCACCGTTGCTGGCGTCGTCTTCGGCGGCATCGAAGGCCGCATCGTCCAAGTGAGCAAATACCACCTCGACGCTAGGCCGCACGGAATTGTGCTGCTGATGCTCAACAACGACGTTCCCGGTGTGATCGGCGAGGTGGGCACCCTCCTTGGCGTTCACCAGGTCAACATCGCCGAGTGGCGCCTCGGTCGCGACGAAGTTGGCGGGCACGCCCTCAGCTTCATCAACCTGGACAACCAGCCAAGCGAAAACTTGATGGCCGAGCTACGGGACCTGCCGGCCGTCGAAAAGGCGATGGTCGTCGTTCTCTGACCGGGCTCGCCTCGATTCTGGATGCCCGTGTTTGTGCTGTCTGACGGGGCCGTATCTGTCTATGTACCGGCTCAATTCGAGCTAACACCCATATACCCAGAGCGGTCTTGTGGCTACGTTTTGTGGTGCGAGAGTAGGGAGGAACGTTCGTGAACGACACGGCAAAGCAGGCAACGACAATCGTGGGTGGAGCGTTGTTGGTCCTCGGATCTCTGATGACCTGGATATCCGTTGACGTGGGCTTCCAGAAGTTCTCGTCGACCGGACTCGAGACAACGGAAGGCAAGCTGACGGTCGCTGCCGGCGTAGTGGTAATGGCTGCGGGAGCCTTGCTCGTCAGCAGGATCTCAACTCATGCCGTGATCGGGTATGTCGGAGCTGTTGCGGCGGTCTTCGGCACCGTCGTCCTGGCACTTGAATACATCGACGTTCGAAGCCGAATCGCCGATGCAGACGGGACAGGAGCCACGGCAACGGTGGGTGCTGGAGTGTGGGTTGCAGCCATAGGTGCTGTCCTCGCTCTTGGCGCAACAGCGTGGTCGGTTCTCGATGAGCGCAAGTCGGTCGCCAGGCTGGGCTAGCCAGGGTCACAGGCGTTCGCCCGTGTGCCTGATAACATTCCGGGCGGTTGACCGGCCCGGTGCCTGAGTGTTCCGAGGCGTCGACTAAGAGTGCCTGGTCACTCTCGCCTAGTCCCCGGAGACCCACATCACCTCTCTCGCGTCCTCCGCAGAAGTCGCCTCCACGAGCCGCGGCATCGTGGGATATCTGCGCGACCTATGGTCGAGGCGCGAGTTCGCGTGGTACCTGGCCATCAGCAACCTGCGGGCGCAAAACGCCACGACGTCGCTCGGCATTGTCTGGTGGGTGTTGAACCCCCTGCTGTTGACGGGTGTGTACTTCCTGGTCTTCGGTGTCATCTTCAGCCAGGGCCGCCGCGGCAACCCCGAATACCTGGCCTATCTGATGAGCGGCATGTTTGGGTTCCGGTTCACGTCCAGTGTCATCCAGAAAGCGTCGAACACGATCGTCAGCAACTCGAAACTGATCGTGAATATGCGTTTCCCGCGTTTGCTGCTGCCGATTTCGAGCATCATCGAGAGCGCCATTGGATATGTGATCTCGATCATGGCGTTTTTCGCCATCATCCTCCCGGTCACGGGAAACTGGCCGGGCTGGAACCTTCTGTACTTCATCCCGATCTTCTTTTTCCACATATTCTTCAGCCTCGGCCTCGGCGCCCTCGCTGCCAGGTTGGCCGTACCTTTCCGCGACGTCTCGAATCTCATCCCGTACCTGCTGCGGATCTGGCTCTACCTGTCTCCCATCATCTGGACAGTCGACCTCCTCGACGACGTACCGGCCTGGGTCGAACCAGCCATGAATCTGAACCCGATGCACCACTTCCTGCTGGCTTATCGAACGGCCCTGCTGGGTTGGGAGTTCAATTCTGTGCACCTGGCCGGCACCATCATTTCGGCCGTCCTGTTCCTCGTGATCGGCTCGATCTCGTTCATCCGATTTGAGGGCAAGCTGGTGAACTACCTATGACCGAGCCAGCGATTGTCGCAACCGACATCCACGTTGCATATCGGCCTTTTGCCGACCGAGTGCCAACTGCACGCCGCAGCATTGGCAGGTTCCGCCACCGCGAGACTCGCGAGGTCGTCGCCCTCGACGGGGCCAGTTGCACCATTGAGCGGGGCGAAGCAGTGGCCATCGTCGGCCGCAACGGTGCGGGCAAGAGTACGCTGCTGCGCGTGCTGGCCGGGACGCTCGAGCCCGATTCCGGAACTGTCGAGGTGTTCGGCGAACCGCCCACTCTGCTGCAACTCGGAGTCGGCTTCAACGGCAGGCTCAGCGGCAAGCACAACGTCTACTTGGGCGGGCTGGCGCTCGGCCATAGCCGCAACGAGATGGACGAGATGCTCCCCCGCATCGAGGAATTCGCCGAGATTGGCGAGGCCATCGACCGCCCGGTCAACACTTACTCGTCGGGTATGCGCTCGAGGCTGGCGTTCGCCATTGCAATGACGCTCGAACCGGAGACTCTGCTGCTCGACGAGATATTGGCTGTCGGCGACGCCTCCTTCAAGGAGCGCTCTATGGCTGCGCTCCAGGACTTGGTCGATCGTGCCGGAACGGTCGTGATGGTCACGCACAGCCTTTCCCAAGCCAAGCGGTTCTGCGACACGGCGATATGGCTCGACGCGGGAAGGGTCAAGATGATCGGGCCTGCCGACGAAGTCATCTCCGAGTACAGCTCCGCATCCGAAGAGCCGATCGGCTCTCCAGACAAGCCGCCGGGAGAGTGGAATGCGAAGGAACGCACGCAGCTGATCCGCCGGCTGCTCACAGGCGCCAAGCCGGCCGACCTGGCTGCCGAGAGTGGCGTCGATGTGTCCGAGATCATCGCGTGGCGCCGCCGCTTCATCGAAGGGGGTCGCAAGGCGCTGCGCCCTCGCTTTGACGGAGACGACGATGACGAGTGAAGCGACGAACCCCGGTAGATTGGCCACAAGCGGCCCATCCCAAGGATCTGAATGAGCGAAACCGCCGACCGCACCATCCTGCAACACGTCGACCTGGCGTCCGACCCTGCCACCGAGTCTCTCTACTTCTCTTATGACTGGAAGGAGCGGCGCCGCCACGCAATCTTGGACGACCAGCAAGTCCTTGGCGTCCCAGGCGGTTTGCGCGTCACGTTCAACACATACTTCAACTCCTTCTTCGAGAACTACTGGTTCCGACACACCGACGTTCACAACGTCACGCTTCGAGTCGAAGTGCAGGGGAAGGGTGTCATTTCCGCATATCGGCAGGCTTCCGAAGGCCCCGTCTATCTGGTGAAGCGGGAGGAATACGACTCGCACGAGCCGCAGACCATCGAGATCTCGATCAACCGCGACACCGGATTCACTTACAGCCCTGGCCGAGTGTGGTTCGACGTCGAGGCGGAACACGACTCGAGAGTCATCGGTGGTGCTTGGGAAACCTCGGACGTCGGGCGCGACATCAAGACGAGTGTCGTGATTTGCGCGTTCAACAGAGAGCCGTACCTGGCCAAGATCCTCGAGGCGATCAGAAGGGCTCCCGAGGTGAGCTACAAGCTCGCCAAGATCTTCATAGTCAACCAGGGCAACCCCTTCGTGCTCGATGACCTGCTGCCCGGCGCACCCAAGAACCTCGCAAACCGCATCGAGATAATCGAACAGGAGAACCTCGGCGGCTGCGGAGGCTTCACTCGCGGGATGTACGAGACGCTGCGCGACGACGACCTGACCCACTTCATTCTCCTCGACGACGACATCAAGCTGCACACGGAGTCGCTGTATCGGGCAGTCACCTTCATGAGTTACTCCCACCCCGACGTTGCATTCGGCGGGCACATGCTCGACCTTGTCCAGCCGAACTCCCTGTACGAGGCTGGGGCGCAACTCGATCCGGCCATTGCCGAGCCCGTGCCGGTGAATCATCAGTTGCAGCTCGCCAACCCCAAGAACCTCGAAGAGTTCCTGACGATGCGGCCCATCGACTACAACGGCTGGTGGATGTTCGGGGGTTCCAAGAAGATCCTCGAGGACGCCGGCCTGCCCATGCCATCGTTCATTCGCGGCGACGACATCGAGTTCGGTGTGCGCATCGCCAGGCACGGGTACCAGACGGTCCCGGTTCCCGGGATAGCGGTGTGGCACGAGCCCTTCTACTTCAAGCTTGGCAACTGGCACCTCTACTTCGAAGTGCGCAACCGCCTCACCATGCTTTCGCTGCACGGCAACGGCAACCTGCATTCGGTGATCCGCAAACTGCGTCGCATCTTCACTCGCGATGCGATGTTTGCGCGCTATCACTCCTGCCAGTTCATCATTTCGGCCATCAAGGACTACCTCGAAGGGCCGGACAAGTGCTTCGTCACGACGAACGAGGCGTTGCAAGCCCGCCTCGCTGAGCTCAAGGAATTCGGGCCGACGCGGGTGGCCGATGCCGGCGATCCCAATGTTCGGAAATTCACCGGTCCGCTGAAGCTGGCCACCAAGCCGGCATTCCCGATCCTGCGCGTCGCCCGGCTTGTTGCTCCGGTGCGGACTGGCCGCCGGGTGCCAACTCTGACGCCCAAGCAGCTGGCGCCATGGCGCTTGGCCGTGTTCGACCGATACCGCCTCATCGAGCCGGCCGACGGCTCCGTGTGGGAGTACAAGCGCAACGTCGATTTGGAACGTCGCCAGTTGCGTGAATTCGAAGCGCTGCTGCGCAGGCTCAAGCTCAGCTTCGGCGAAGAGGCCGTTGATCGTTCTCGCGGTCTCCCGTGGCTCGGTGCGTGGGAGAAGATCTTTGGCGTCGGCCAAGCTCTTCAAGAGGCAGAGCCGGCCGGATCCGAAACGGGGCAATGAAGCTCACGCTTCACATCGGCCACTACAAGACCGGATCGACCGCCGTCCAGGAGCACTTCGCCAGGAACCGCGGCGCGTATCGCCGTCGCGGTTTGCTCTACCCCAAGACTGGCAAAGTGGTGAGATCGCGCCGTTGCCACAGCGCGGTCGCCTTCCAAGAACTGCACGCCGCCGGACGCAAGGTGGCCAGATGGTATGCAGCGACCGACGAATTCCGTGACTTCGCAGCCGGCAACCGACCCCCGCTGCTCGCAGCAATGCGCAGCGAGATCGAGGCGAAACGCCCGGATCAGGTGTTGATCTCGACCGAGGAATTCATCCGGTTTGGAGGACGCCGTGGCATACCCCAGCGGGCCGCGGCGCGCCTCTTCGAGGGGTTTGGCGCAGAGTCGGTGCACATCGTCTGCTACCTGCGACGGCCCGATAGTTATCTGGAGGCCTGGTACAACCAGCTCATCAAAGCGGGACGCTCTCCCAAGCGACTAGCCAAAAACCTCGAGCGATTCATGCCGACGGTTCATGTTCAGTTTGCCCAGGCCGTCGAGTATTGGGCAGGGCTGCCGGGCGTGACTCGTGTCAGCCTGCGACGCTACGAGAAGGCTGCGGACGACCTGATTGGTGACGTCGTGGATACTGTGGGGGCGCCGGATGTGGGCGAAGGGAAACGAGAGCCTCAGGCCGACCCCAATCCGCGGCTTCCTGATCAGTTCGTCGAGTTCGCCCGCCGTTTCAACAAGCGGCATGGAGCAGGAAATGACAACCTGACTGCAACCTTGTCCGGCCTCGCGTCGGACCCAGCGATCGGGTCGGTTCCGGTCTACTCACTAGATCGAGCAGCCAGGGAGCGGCTTCTCGACGTGTTCCGCCCTATCGACCGAAGGCTTGCAGACCTGGCCGGAACCGGATCGGCCTTCTTTGACGACTTGGACGAGATAGTCGAGATCGATCCGGTTGCTATCAGCGACGTGGAAGCTTTCCGGCGATGGGGAGGTATTGCTGAAGCCGCAACACGCGATAAATTGGCGCCGCCGCAGCAGCCGACAGGCTCGGGGGAAACAGCGGCTTCGGCCCCACTGCGGACCGGCAACTAAGGAACCAGATGCAAGTCACGATTCACATCGGAACATATAAAACCGCAACGAGCGCTATCCAGTGGGCCTTGGCGCGCAATACCAAGGCGCTGGCCAGGGTTGGCGCCAAGTATGCCGATTCCGGCCTCAATGTCGCTCTTTCCAAACACTTACACCTCTTCGACCACGTGATCGACGGTGGATACAACCACGACCGACACATCGCCCACAAAGATGAGAACTACCTCAAAGGCCTCAAGGCCGAACTCGACGAACCGGGGGTCAGCCATCTGCTCATCTCCGAGGAGGAGCTCAGCTACCCAACTCCCAATATCGCCAAGTTCCTGGCGCCGCTTGCCGACATCGCGGACGTCGAGGTCGTGATGGTCGTCCGCCGCCAACCGGAGTTTCTGGAGTCGCTGTATCTGCAGTTCTTGAAAGAGCCACTACGCCAGCTGACGGACACCTTCGACGACTTCCTCGAGTCTCACTACGCCGGCTATGGCGACTTTGCGGCGGTTCTCGAGCCGTGGGAAGAGACGTTCGGTGCAGAGTCGCTAACGGTCATCGACTTCGACGAGCTGCGCAAAGGCGACGTTGTCGCCAACTTCGCGAGCCAGCTCGGCCTCCCCAGGGGCCTCCGCCCGCCTGACCATGTAATCAATCCGTCCATTTCTCCCGCCGCCGGAGAACTGCTCCGCCAGATAGCGACCACGGCGCCGCACTTCCCCCGCATGGCGCTGGCCGGAATGCTTCGCCAGATCGATCCGGGCACGGACACGACGCTCCTGACTTCTGAGCTCAACGAACGTATCCTCGACCAGTTCCGTGACAGCAACTCGCTGCTGGCCAGCAAATACGGAGTGAAGCTCGATCGCCACCAAGAAAGCTCGAAGCGCCAGGTCACGACTGCAGAGATCCAGGCGGAAGCTCTTGAAGCAGCCTCGGAGGTGATTGCGGTGATGTGGCGCCGGACCAAACGCGCCGCCAATGCGATTCAGAAGATGAGCGACGATCAGCAGACAGCGCTCGACAACATTCGCGGCCTGCTCCGCTCCGGGGACGACGTCGGCAAGAACTCATGACCCGGACTCTCGCCATTCACATCGGCGCTCCCAAGACCGGGACGACCTACCTGCAGAGCTTGATGTGGGCGAACAAGGAGAGTCTCGAGGACCATGGCGTGGTGCTGCCCGGCGACCGGCAGCAGTTCCACTTCCGTACCGGCGCCGATCTCTACGGCGAGGACGGACTCAAGAGAACTCGCGGTCCGGGAACGTCGGGCTTCTGGAAGAAATTCGTCAAGAGCGTGCGGCGCACCTCGGCCCCGGTAGTCGTTTTGTCCGACGAGCGGCTCGCCGGTGCGCCGGCCAGCGCGATCGAGCGGGTTGCTGCGCTCAGCGACGACCGTGAGATCCACGTGGTCTATGCAATTCGCAACCTGGCCAGCCTGCTGCCGTCAGCCTGGCAGACCCAAGTGAGGCACGGTTCGAAGCAGCCGTTCGTCGACTGGACCAAACGAATGCTTGCGAGCTCGCCGGACCAAGACGACCGGCCCCAGTTCTGGGCTCGGCACGACCTCCCCGATGTGGTGGCACGGTGGACCGGCGCTGTGCGCGATCCACGCCACATCCACATCGTGATCGTCCCGCCTCGATCCCAGGGCCCCGATCTGCTGTGGAAGCGGTTCGCCGAAGCAGCAGGACTCCCCGAGACGTTGCCGGTGATGGAAGCACCTAAGACCAACACCACCTTGGATTACGCCCAGACCGAGTTCATGCGGCGCGTCAACGTAGAGCTGGGTGACGACCTCGGTCACGACGGCTATCGCCGCTACATGCGCAACCTGTTGTCGCATCAGCTCATGGCCGGCATGGCAAAGGGCGGAGGGCCCAGGGTCCCTCCGCGGCTCCAAACCCAAATCGAGGTGCGAGCGAACGAAATCATCGATTTCCTCAAGACCAGTGACATTGACCTCATCGGCGACATCGGCGATCTATCTCCTGAGCTGGGAGAGCAACACACCGCACCTTCGGACGAGGAAGTTCTCAACGCCTCTGTCGACGCCATGGCTGCGCTCATGCGGCAACTCGTCGCAGGCGGCAGGCCCCTAGGCGTCGAGCCGCGAGACACCTGACGTAAACCCCGTGGCCCCGGCCAATCCCGTCCTGGCTGCGGCACGCAGTTGCGCCGCGCTCGCCGACCACGCTCGCCTCTTGGCCAGGTCCCACGCCGTGCGCATTGCGAAGGCAGACGAGTACAGCAGACCCTTGCGGAGGAGGCTCGTGGCGCCGGGTAGATCGGCGACGACGATACGGA
>JAHEJX010000026.1 GCA_024638645.1 Actinomycetes bacterium | reverse complement strand
CCCGGTGGCACGTATGAACTGTCTTTCGACGCTGCCGGCACGTACGGCTACATCTGCACGCTGCATCCCGAGATGGTCGGCACTATCACGATCGTTGATCCACCACCGGAAGCGGCGGCCGCCGCCTCTGTATTGCCATCACCCGAAACCGGCGTCTTCTCTCTGGCAGTGGGTGTGCTCTTCGGGGCCATTTTTGTGGCTGTCATGGCTGTCTTTGCCCTCGGCATGACACGGTTCGCGAAGATGGCGGACGCTGAGCGTGGAGCTGCTCGGCGAGCGCCCTAACCGTGCCCGACATCCGGGTCGCAATCATCGACCAACACGGCATCGTGCGCCGGGGCCTGCGGGAGGTCTTCGCCGCCAGCCGTGACACGATCGTCGTTGGTGAAGCGGGACGAGCCGAAGATATTGCCCGCCTGATCCTCGATACACAGCCAGACGTTGTCGTCGTGGATCCGATCATCGACCACACTGATTACGACTCCCTCGCCACAATCATCGAGTCCGGCCCGGAAACGGCCGCACTCGTGTTCTGCGAGCGTGCCAATCCAGAGCACATCGAGGATGTCATAGCCGCCGGCGCTTCGGGCTTCTTGCTCAAGACGGCCAAGCCGGCGGAAATCCTGCTTGCGGTTGAATCTCTGGCCGCCGGGCACATCTACCTGCAGCCGCAGGTGACCAGAGCTTTCCTCTCGAGGCTGACCGGCCGCGCGACGGAAGGCGGGATTGTGACGGTCACCGTGCGCGAAATGGAGATTCTCCAGTTGATTGCCAATGGGATGTCGACGGCCGAGGCAGCATCTGCGCTTGACCGTTCGCCGGCGACCGTCAAGACCCATGTGCGCTCTGCGTTCAAGAAGCTGGGCGCCAGACATCGGGCCCACGCGGTAGCAAAGGCGTTGCGCCTTCGACTGATCCAGTAGCCAGATCTTTAGCGGCGGATTACCGGTGGGCGGAGGATCGCTTATTCGGACCTCACGCACAGTGAGCGGGTCACCTAGAGGAGGTCGATAACGTGAATCCCCGAAGATTCGTAATTACGTGCGCCGCCATGGCGCTTTGGGTTGGCGTAACAGCCGCGGTGGCGTTCAGCGCACCACCTGTGCCGACAACGGCTACGACATCAACCACTGAGGCCAGCACTACATCGCAAAGCCCATCGACTAGCGCCACTCCTTCCACGAGTTCGAGCCCATCAACGAGCTCGGCTCCGACGACATCCGTCACGCCCTCAACGTCCAGTGCTCCTACGACGACCACTGTCACGTCGACAACGACGGTTCCGGCGACAAGCACTCCGCCTACCACCACGGTCCCGGGATCGAGCGCGCCGCCCAACGCCGGGAATCGCACCGTCGTCGTCAGCGCCGGCCCGGCCGGGACAATCACGGTCTCTGTGACCGACATGGTGCTGACGCTCGACAACTGGGACATCAGTGGATTCGATGTAGTCGAGCTGGAACAGCGCTTCGATCGAATCGAAATCGAGCTGGAGAACGGCGACACGGAGGTCGAGCTGCGAGTGCGTCTGAAGGACTCTGGAGAGCTCGATACCCGGCTCAAGGTCGAATAGCACCGACTCGATCAGACAAAGCGCCGCCGGGACCTTCACCATCCATCTCGCCCGGCGGCGCTCTTGTCTGCTTTCAGCGCCGGGCGAAGGTCAGCGTTACGGTTGCCCCGCCTGAATCTCCATTGCGGGCCTCCATGCGGCCACCGGCGAGGGTTGCAGTCTGGCGAGCGATATCAAGACCGAGGCCCGTCGATCCTCCTGTTGATATCCCTCGTCGTTGCGGATTCTGCGGAGCAAAGCCGGGGCCTTGATCGTTGACTCGCAGGCTGGCCGTGTCGTCGTTGATCTCGACGGAAAGCTCGTAAGGTGTGCCTTCAGGAGTGTGAGCAAAGACATTTCCGATCAGCGCATCGATGGCAGCGACGAGGTCGTCTTCTGCGACTCCGACTTTGGTGCGCGATTGCGGTAAGTGAACACGAAACTCGCGCCCCTGTTCTTCCGCCAACGCTTCCCAGAAGGCGACACGATTCGCTGCGACGACCTCGAGGAAGCTCGTGGCGGCGACTACCCGCCCGGCGCCACGCAGCGCCTTGATCGAGTGGTCGACGCTTCGCTCGATCGCATCGAGATCGCGCATCATTGCCTCGCGGTCAGCTACGTCGGCTATGCGCTCGGCATCGAGCCGCGCCGCTGTGAGTGGTGTCCTGAGGCGATGCGACAGGTCGGCGGCAGTCTCACGCTCTGCTTGGAGGAGTGATGCCACCTCACCCGCCAGTCGGTTGAATTGCTGGCCGACTTCAACAATCTCGGTCGGTCCGGTCGGCTTGACTCGTGCAGTCAAATCACCAGCTGCGAGCTCCGCGGAGGCAGCCGACAGATCTTCGACGGGTCGTACCATTCGGCGAGCCAGCCGATCGGTCATGAAGACGGAAATGCCCACGAGGGCCAGGGAGAGCCCAACCAGAATCGCCCGAGCACTTCCGACTCCGGAGGTCAACTCCTCGTTGGCCACGAAGATCCTCACCACCGCTGTACGGCCGCCCTGTTGAACCGACGGAACTAGAACTGCACGTCCCCCGGCGACAGGGTCATTGCTCGCGGCTCCGGCCATAGCCGCTGACAGATCTTCTGTTGTTGGTATGGGCGATCCCACAACTCGGCCATCGCTGGTTGCAACAGAGATCGGCCGACCGTTGAGCTTTCCATCCGGAGCGAATGTGGAGAGCGCCGCCGCGGGGTCGAGAGATGCAGATGTCGCCGAAAGCAACTGGGAAACGAGCTGTGCGTCTTGCTCGGCCGCATCCAGGGCGCGATCGCGTGTGATATCTGACACGAGGCCCAGCAGCGGGATCAAGAATGCAATCGCCAGCATCGACGTGATTGCCAGTGCGAGCAGATTGAGCTGGCGCCTCATGAGTTGGGGTTGATGAGCTTGACGCCCACGCCTCGCTTCGTATGGATATACCGCGGTTCGGCTGCGGATTCGCCGAGCTTGCGCCGCAACCACGAGAGATGCACGTCCACCGTCTTGTCGCCCCCGCCATACGGCTGATGCCAGACCTCTGCCAACAACCGTCGTTTCGTGATCATCTTCCCTTCGTTGCCCGCCAGGTAGGACAGCAGCTCGAATTCCTTCGCGGTCAGCTCGAGTTCGACGTCGCCGAGTATTGCACTGTGCGCATCCAGATCGATCTTCAGCTCGCCAACTGTGATCGGCCCGGCCGTCGGTTCCTCTGTGCGCCGCAGCAAAGCTCTCACCCTGGCCTCAATGTGTTCGGCAGTGAACGGCTTCACGACATAGTCGTCTGCGCCCGCGTTGAATAGCTCCACAATCTCGGCTTGGTCGTCACGTGCGGTCGCCACAAGAACGGGGATATCGCGAACCGCTCTGATCATCTGCAAAACCTCTGCACCGTCGATGTCGGGTAGACCCAGATCAAGCACGACGACAGCAATATCGTCGTGTAGAGCTGCCTGTACTCCTGCAATACCGTTTGGTGCCGAGGTGACGTCGTGGCCCTTCTCGGCGAGGGTCGTCGCAAGAGTTTGCCGAATTTGAGGATCGTCCTCGATGAGAAGGATGCTGGCCACGCAGTCACGTTAACCCCAGGCCGCCGCGCTGACTACGGAGTTGGCATTCGATAACCGTCCTTTATCCCAGGTTTAGCGTTGAAGGCACGCGAAGCTGAGATGCTGGTCGGATGAAGCGCGTCGCAATAGTGGGATGGGTCGCCGCGACCTTGGCGTCGGTGTGGATCTCAACCACGGCCGTCGCTGCTGTCCGTCACGAAGTCACCCAGCCCCACGTGCCGATCACGACATCGGTCGCAGCTGCTGCCCAGCCGGGCGACACAACGCCCACGCCCTCGACCGGCCAAGGGCCAACCCAGCTCGTAACGAGCATCGGCCCTGCCTCAACGATCGTCACCTCGTCCCCATCCAATAGCCAGGCGCCGACAACTTCGACCGTGTCATCGACGTCGACAAGCGACGCTCCTGCCACAACCTCAACCTCCACGACTGCCGTACCGCCCACGACGACAGCTCCCCCCACGACTTCGCCGCCGACGACAACCGTTCCACCCGAAGTGCAGACGTATCAGATGATCGGTGGTTGGGTTCGTATCGTGGTCGGTGGCGGCACGGTCGATCTAGACGCTGCGGCCCCGGCGGTTGGATTTGCCATGGAGATCATGGATTCCGGATCTGACGAGGTCGAGATTCGATTCCGTTCCGAAGATCATGAGTCGCGCTTCAAAGCCGATTGGGAGGCAGGGGAGCTCCGTATCGATATTGAAGAGAAGGATTAGGCGTGGTGCCAACGATGTGAGCCGCGCCGTACTCACGACACGATGGGGGCCGATGCCCAGGCATCGGCCCCCATCGTGTAACTCGGTTGTGGCCTTGGCAGGCCTGTTGCCGTCCCGCGGTCTACACGGCGGATGGATTGCGGCTGTTGATGTATCGGTATGCGATCAGGGCGACGATTGCGCCGATGATCGAACCAACGATCCCGGCGGCCGCCAGTTCGATGTCGCCATCGAAAAGCAGGTTGCCTAGGAATCCGCCGACGAGCGATCCGGCGAGGCCGAGCACCAGCGTGCCCATGACTCCCATCGGGTCGGGTCCCGGAACAAGAGCGCGGGCGATGAAACCGGCCAGAAGGCCAACAAGCAGCCAAACGATGAGTCCCATTCTTGGTCTCCTTTCGAGCTTCGATTCGTACGTTTCATCTACCCAGAATCGGAACTGTCAAACCTCGATGTTTTCGACTCGGCTCTTGGTCAAAACTCTCGTTTGAGCGGCCGCACTGCTTTGGCCACGGCTTTTTCGACTAGTGAGGGCTCGTCGTGGTGTGCCACAGGCTCGCTGTGCGCCCGATCGTCTTCGAAGTGACCGGTCAATTCGGCAACGACGGCACGGTCCGTTACAAGCAGCGCCACTTCTTCGTCTTTTTCGACCGAGCGGCGGTTGATGTTGACGGAGCCGATCATGGCGAACTCGTCGTCGACGAGGACCGCCTTTACGTGCATCATCGTCGGCTGGTATATCCAGACCCGGATCCCCTCATCGACAAGGGGGAAATAGCTGTCCTGGGCAACGACGGCGCTGACCCGCTTGTCGATATGTGGCCCAGGAAGAAGTATGTCGATCTCCACCCGGCGGCGGCGGGCTTCGATCAGTGCCGTGATCAACTCGTCCGTGGGGTTGAAGTACGGCGTCTGGATGATGATGCGCTTCTCTGCCGCTGCGATCAGCGCCTCGAGGACACGCTCTGCGTCGTTGTACCCGATTTGAGCCGAGCCGTCGACGACGCCCATGGTCACCGTGCCGCGAGGCGCAGGGGGATCGACGGCGATATCGGCCTCGTCGATCCGGTGGCCCACGTCGCGCCAGTCGGTCAGGAACGCGGCTCGCAGGCCAAGCACTGCCGGGCCGCTGATCCTGAAGTGGGTGTCGCGCCATTCCTCTGGAGTGCGGGCGTCACCGCTCCACTCGTCGGCGATGCCGACCCCGCCGGTGAATGCCACCTTCTCGTCGCACACCAAGACTTTGCGATGAGTCCGGTGATCTGACTCCCAGAACTTCCAGCGAACGACGGGTCGAAATCGTTCGACGACAGCCCCCGCGCTACGCAACTCGTCGATGAGAGTCTGATCCATCGGCAGCGTGCCGAAGCCATCGAGGATGATCCGTACCCGTACTCCTGCTCTGGCTCGCTCCGCCATTGCACGGGCGAACTCACGGGCGATCTCGCCGGTCCAGTACACGAACGTCACGAAGTCAATCGAGGTCTCTGCGTTGCGAATCGCCTCCAGCATTGCCGGGAAGATTTCGTCACCGTTCTTGAGAACTTCGATTGTGTTGCCATCGCTGAATATGTTGCCGAGCACCGACTCGGCGGCGACTCGCAGCTTCTCTCCGGCCGATGTTTGTTCAGTCATTGAGTGCCTCCCTGAGTGCGTCGAGGTCGAGGTCGGGTTGGGGGTACGCCAGGTCCATTTCCTCCAGAACCTCCACAAGGAGCCGGGCAATGGCCCAGTTTCGGTACCACTTATGGTCGGCCGGAATGATGTACCAGGGGGCTTCTTCGGTCGAAGTTCGCGCAATCACCTGACCTCTCGCTAGTTGGTAGGCGTCCCACTTGCGGCGCGTTTCGATGTCGCCCTCCTCGAACTTCCAGCGCTTGTCGTCCCGACGGAGGCGGCGCAGTAGTCGGTCCCTCTGTTCGTCGTACGAGATATTCAGTAGGCACTTGACGACATGGATGCCCTGGCTTGTGAGCTCCGATTCCATCTTGGCGATGTCGGAGTAACGCGATTCGATTTCGTCTTCGTCTTCGCTGCCCTCGGCGATCGGCACGATCAAATCCTCGTAGTGCGAGCGGGCGAATACGCCAAGCGTCCCCGGCTCCGGTAGCCGGGGTCGGATCCGCCACAGGAAATGGTGTTCCAGCTCCTCTTCGGTCGGTGGACCGAATTCAGTCACAGACACGCCTGCAGGGTTGACGCGATTGATCACATGCTTGATGGTGCCGTTCTTGCCTGAGGCGTCTGTGCCCTGGAGCACGAGCAAGAGGCCGGTTTGGCGGTTGGCGAACATGAGCTCGTGGAGATCGAACAGCCGATCGCCCATCTCTTCCAGATCGTCCTTCGCTTGACTCTTACCGTCCACGAGAGGCGTGGCATCGGTTGGATATGAGTCGAGCGTCAGAGTTCCCTCGACCGGCTTGGCTACGAGAAGTTCGCGCACGGTCATGTCGCCACCAGTCGATCGAGTGGAACGTCGATTCGATCGCTGCCCGCCGCCTTGGTTTCTTCGGCTTCGTCTTCTCGAGGCTCGGCGACGCCGGCTCGATGGGCTTCGAGTTGCGCGGCGAAGGAGAGGCCGTAGAGAATCGCGATTGCACTGAACTGGGCCCAGAGCATCAGCCCAACGAAGCCGGCGAGCGGGCCGTATGTGTCTCCGAAGGTGCCGCTGGCATTGAGGTAGAGGCTGAGGAGAGCGGACACGGCGAACCATCCCAGCAGTGCAAGCGCCGCTCCGCTGCTGAGCCAAGCGAAACCAGGCTGTTTGCGGTTGGGCGCCACTTTGAACAGTGCAGTGAGGCCGGCCCCGAGCGCCAGCAGCCCAAGCGGCCACCGCGCCATTGCCCAAAACTGGTTCGGCTCGTCGCCGAAGGCACCTTGCACGGACCCCCCGAGCGTCAGGGCCACGAATGCCGCGGAAAGCAAGACGCCGGTCGTGAGCGCGAGCAATGTGGCCAACCCGTAGCGAAGCAAGGTGGTCCTATCGGTATCGACGCCATAGATTCGCGATGCGCCCCGCTGCACCTGGCTCATCGCGGCGACGGCACCGATGAGCATGGCGACGGCCCCGGCCACGATCGCAACGACATTGCCGGTAGAGCCGGCGGTCGACCCTTGGGCGAACGCCTCCCGAAACATGTCGCCTGCCGGGCCTGGTGCCAGTGACTCGATGAGCGAGCTGATTACTCGGCGCAATGCTCCATCGCCGAGCCGGACGGCCAAGGCTACGAAGAAGATCACCCCGGGAATGACGGTCATGACGACCTGGAATGCGATAGAACGGGCAAAGCTGAAGCCGTCGGCGTAGCGGAAGCGGATGAACGCATCGCCGGCGACTTGGCGGAAGCCGGCGTCGTCTAGTGCCTGGCGGGCGTCGGTCGTATCGAGGTTGTATGTCTGGGGAACTTCGGTGGCGGTGCTCATTTCTCTTCCTCGGGTACACAGACGGTGAGAGCAGCGGGCTCGACCGAGATCGAGATGTTGGTGACTGCGGGGCGTTCGTCGCCATCGAGCTCGTAAGGCGTCGCCTTTCCGAACTGGAGGTTGGCGCTCGTACCGCTCCAGCGGCTGATCGACTGGGGCGCTTTCGACTTGCGGAGAACGGCTATCCCGGTGCGCAGCCAGTCCCACAGGCTGGCCCCGCGGACGGCCACGAAGTCGAGCCTGCCGTCGCTCGGGTCGGAGTCGGGGGCTAGGTCGATCCCTCCTTGCAGTTTGCTGAAATTCGCAGCAAGCACTGTTGCGGCCGGCCCGGCGAAGACTGGGCCATCGTCGACGGTTGCGACAACACGGCGCCTCTCATCGGTGATGTGGCCGAGCGCCGTTGTGATGTACGCGAGAACGCCGAAAGTGTTCTTCGCCTCACGTGATGTGTCGCGCATGATCGCGGCATCCACTCCGGCGCCGGCCATTACGGCAAACGCCTCCCCATTTGCTCGCCCCACGTCGATGGTCTTACGGCCCGCGCCGAGAGCAACCTGCAGAGCGTCCTGCGGGTCCTCGGGGATACCGAGATTGCGCGCCAGGAGGTTGCCAGTGCCCGCGGGAACGATGCCGAGTGCGACTCGGGTTCCCGATAGGGCCTCAATGCAGGCGCGTACCGTTCCATCACCGCCAACCGCGATCACTACGCCACAGCCGCGCTCGACGGCCGAGCGGGCCTGGCCGACGCCGGGGTCGTCCTCTGTCGTTTCGAGCCAGGCAACGTCGATATTCCGGGCTGCGAGCACTTCCTTAGCAGCAGACGCCTCTGCGTCGGCGGTCACCGGGTTGACAATTACCGCGACGGATGTGCTTGGTGCATTCATGAGGTTGCCTCCGGGCGGTTCACAACGACTCGGCTGAACAGGAGCACGCTGGCAAGTCCTACTACGGCGCCCCAAAGCACATCGGTCGGGAAATGCATTCCTCGGTAGAGCCGAGACAGCCCGACTATCACTGGGATCGATCCGAAGACGACTGCGGCAGCGATCCGGGTTGGCCGGTGGCTGGTCCACCAATAGACGAGAAGCACAAGCCCGATATAGAAGGCAACTGCCGCCCCGGTATGACCCGAAGGAAAACTGGCTGTGGGTGGAGACATGTCGAGCTGCTCGACAGGCGGCCGCTCTCGTCCCACGACCAGGCCGGCCGTCACGAATACGATGGTCTCGAGGGCCACGGCGCCTGCGAGCAGAACAGAGCTATGCCATTTGCCCGTCGCGACGCGCAGCGTCGGGATCAACACAGCTAGCAGCCCGACGATTGTCACCGTATCGCTGAAGCTCGATCCCCAATCCGTCAGCGTATTCCAGGTCGGGGTTCGCAGGCGCTCGAACCAACGGTTGACGTCAGCGTCGGCTGCCACCAGCCCACCATCGGACAGAACGTCCGTTATCAAGAGACCGATCGCCGCGGTCACGAGGAACAGGACGAATCCGAACCTGGCGATCGTCCCAATGTCGCCGCTGCTGAGTGGCCAATGCCGTTCGGCCGGTGGCGCACTTTCGGTCCTGGGCGTCGAAACTGTTCGAGTCATCGTATTGTCCACGAGCTGTTCCATGCCTTTCATCGGGTCGCCGTCTCCACGACGGCGGCTCTTGACTGTTCTGCGATGGGCACACCGAGGCGCATGAGGCGTCCGCCGAACGCGACCGCGACGGCGATGAAGCAACTCCAGCCGACTGCCAAACCGGCAAGCACGTCGGTGAGCCAATGAACTCCGAGGAGCGCCCGGGTTGCCGCAATCGCCGCGGCAAGCGCTATGGCTGCCGCGAAGAGAAGTGCGCGGACACGCGGGGATGCGGCCAAGGCGAGCACGAAGGCAACGCCGGCGTACGTCGCGGCGGCAGCTGCTGAGTGACCCGAGGGGAAAGAAGAGCCTGCCCAACCGGCTAGTTGCGACACATTGGGGCGCTCCCGATCGATGATCCATTTGAGACCGTTGTTGACGACTGTTTGCGAGAGAGAGACGGCCACGATGAACAAGGCCACATGGAAGTTGCGGTACCGCACCCATCCGTAGATCGCCACTGCCGCTGTAATCAGAGCTATGACAAGGGTGCCGCCCATGTCCGTCAGCAGATTCAGGACGAAGGTCGATGTGTCGGTCGCGTTCTCCGCGCCCCACTCGGCGACTGCCTCGTCCAACTGGGCAAATCCGCTGTTCTCGTCAAGCGAGTCGAACACCCACCCGGCGAAGAGGCTGAGGAAGAAGATTGCGGCCACCGACAACGTCAACAGCAAGCCCCCGGCAGTGGAAGCGTCCAAACGCCTGGCGACGAAGGCAGCCAATCGGGGATGGCGGCTCAACCAGCGAACCATTCGATTTGTCTCCCGTGACGGATCCACCACAGGGACGGCACCATTGCCCCGGATTGAAAGCCACGCAGCGGTTACCAGGGCTGCGATTCCGACAAGGGCGATCATGAGTGTTGTCATTCGTTGTCCTCCTCCTCTTGGCCTCTACGTACCCGGGTTGGAATCGGCTAAACGCACATTCCCGATTCGGCTGGCAGCCCTGTTGTGCCAAGCAATCGCGAGAGGCACGGTCTGGCCGAGTGCGATCACGAGGCCAGCGAGCAAGACGATCAACCTTCCTTCCGCCCGCTGTGCGTCGAGATCCGCACTTGTCTGCTCGACTAGGGCGGCAGTGCGGGTGGTCGTAGCCGAGTAGCCATCGAGTAGCTGTTCTGCCTGTTGCAGCGACTCTTGGAGTCGGTCGAGTTGGTCGGCGAGCACCCCGGCTCCACCGCTGAGGCCTTCCAGACCCTCACCCAGGTTCGTCGTGTCTTCCGCGTTTTCTCTGAGGCGGTCGGCAATCCCGGCAAGGCTGTTTTCGACTCGTCGCAAGGACTCGCCTGGGGGAGTGGGGGGTGTGAATTCGACCCCGAATACCGACAGCGTGGCGAGCGCCGCGTCGAGTAATTCGGCGCTCTGGATCAGCGATGGCAATGTGTCGCGTATGGCGTCGATGCTGGCCGGCACGTCTTCGCTGAGGGCGGATCCGGTTTCTTGGAGCAGGCGGCCGGCGCTTCCGAGCGATGACTCGGTGTCGGCGACGGCGGTGCTGAGAGTCGCCAAGCCATCAGCAGCGGTCTCGATCGAGTCAGCAGCGACGTCGATGGTTGCGTCAACGGTTCCGACGGCCTCTGCTGTCAGTTCCAAACTGTGCGCCAAAGTCGCGCCCGTGCGGTCCACAAGCCTCAGGCCCAGTGCAATGACGATGACTGTGGCCACCAGACCGACGAGTCCGACTGCAAGCATCAATCGGGCGAACGTACGTTGTGACGGTGTGTTCATGGGCCCGACTTACCCACGGCAGGACACGCGGAAACCTCGTGACGGGTTTGGGGACTGGCAGACCCGGGTAGAGCGGGGCCGAAACACCTCGTCGCCAACTCAGGAGAAGATCAACCGTGGTGGCCATTGCACACCCCGACATCGCCAGCACGGTGCAACCCGTCGTGACATCTCGGCATGCCGCCAAGGTATTCGAGTCAGGTGACGGCATTCGCGGGCTCCAGCTCGATGTTCCGCCGGGAACCATCCTCGGCCTGGTTGGGCCGAGCGGTTCCGGCAAGACGACGGCCGTACGGCTGATGACCGGAGTCTTGGAGCCGACGAGCGGAGAGCTCGAGGTGCTCGGTGTGAGTCCGCAGTCCTTCGACTCAGCCACGCGGCGCCGCATCGGATACATGCCACAGACTTCCGTGCTCTACCCCAATCTCAGCGTCTGGGAGAACCTCGACTTCTTCGCCTCGCTATACGGTCGGGAATGGCGGAGCCACGATGCGCTCGCCGCTGCTCTCGAATTCGTCGAGCTGATGGGACACGAGACGAAGCGGGTCGCCGACATTTCTGGCGGAATGAGACGGCGCCTGTCGCTGGCAGCGACTCTGATCCATGCACCGGAGCTCATCTTTCTCGACGAGCCGACTGCGGGAATCGATCCGATCCTGCGCCGCAAGTTCTGGGACCAATTCACGAGCTTGAAGGATGAGGGCAAGACCCTCGTAGTGACTACTCAGTACGTGGGCGAGGCCGCCTATTGCGACTACGTGGCTGTCCTCGCCGACGGCGAGCTGCTCATGGTCGAGACTCCGGATGGGCTTCGTCGCGCGGCCTACGGCGGCGACATAATCGATCTCGAGCTGACCGATCGACCCGACCCCACCCTGATCGAGCGTATTCGGGTAGCGGCGACGGCGGCCGACTGCAGACCGGTCGGCATCAACGGCCTCCGCCTGGTCGTCGAAGAAGCCGCTGTTGCCCTGCCCAGCTTGAGCGCCTGGCTCGGTGACAACGGGATCGGTATTACCCAAGCGGAGGAGTGGCTGCCGCCGTTCGACGACGTCTTTGTCGAGCTAGTGAGTCGACACCGCAACGGCTTGGAGGCGATCGATGGGTGAGTTACGGGATGCCGCCACACGAGTCTTGGCGTTCGGCAGGAAGGAGCTGTACGCGATTCTTCGCCAGCCCCGACTCCTGGTGACGCTCATTCTGGGTCCTTTCTTGATTCTGGCGCTATTCGGGCTGGGCTATCAACAGGAATCCGACCCACTCGCCACCCTCTTCGTGGCTCCGGCCGATAGCGAGTTCACGGCGCAACTCGAGCAGGAATCCGCTGCTTTCGACGACCGCATCGAGCTGCTGGGAACCGTTGCCGAGCGCACAGAGGCCGTCGATCAGTTGCGTACCGGGATAGCCGACGTCGCAGTGATTGTTCCCTCTGCGCCGATCGAAACCATTCGTGGCGGCGAGCGTGCAGTGTTCACAGTTCTCCACGACCAACTCGATCCGTTTGAACAGGCAACGATCTCCCTGATCTCGCGGACCACGGTTGATCTCGTCAATAGGCGTCTTCTCGAAGAACTGATCGCTTCGGGTCAAGAGGAGAGCGAGGACCTCGAGGCTCTGCTTCCGGCGGCACGAGAGAGTGCGACTGCGCTGCGGATCGCACTCGAGGCAGGCGACCGTCCCGCCGTCGAGGCGCAAAGGCGATCGCTGGCGCGCCGGCTCGATCTGATCGAGCAGCAAACGGGATCGACTGAGGTTCTCGTCGAAAGTATTCGAGAGCAGTTTTCATCCGAGTCGGCCGACAGCTCGGTGGGCGGAAGCCTCGATAGCCTCGGCACTCTCATCGACGATATCGATCCGGGCGCCATCGGAGATCCTCTCGACGCTGAGATCAAAGGTGCGCGTCAGATCGAAGCTGAGCTCGAAGCGCTCTCTGAGCAGGTCGCCGACTTCCAGAGCATCCCACCGGACATCCTCGTCAGCCCGTTTGGTGCGGAGAGTTCTGTGGTCGGTTCTGTGGATCTCGACATCACTTCTTTTTATGCCCCCGGCGTGATCGCACTGCTGATTCAGCACATCGGTATCACGTTCGGCGGTCTTGCCTTGGTTCGAGAGCGGGCCTTGGGGACGTCTGAAGTGTTCCGGGTATCGCCTGTTCACGCAGCCCAGATCCTGGCCGGCAAATACCTTGGCTATCTGGTTGCGATTGCAGTCGTGGCGGGCGCCCTCAGCTTGCTGATGTTCGGCGCTTTCGGGGTGCCCCTTGCCGGCCAGGTGGGCAGCTACGTGCTCGTGCTGCTACTGCTAGCCCTCGCCTCGCTCGGAATCGGTTTTGTGATCTCCGGCGTAGTCCAGTCCGACACACAGGCGGTCAACATCTCGATGATCGTTCTGCTGCTGAGCATCTTCTTCTCGGGGTTCTTCCTCAGCCTCGAGCGCCTGGTGGTGTGGGTCAGGTCCGTCTCTTGGTCACTTCCCATCACGCACGCAATCGACTCGCTGCGAGACGTGATGTTCCGTGCCGAGCCCGTCGATGTCCGGACCTTGTGGTCGCTCGGAGGGGCCAGCTTCGGCCTCTTTGTGGTCGGCCTCTACCTGTTGCAGTGGCGCATGCGGGCGGAATAGAAGTGGTTTGGCCTACCGAATTCCGGGTAGGGATGTGTTGGGAGGCAGCCTTGCACGGACCAACAACGTCGCTCTACCAACGTTTCACAGCCTTGCTGGCCGGCATAGCGTTCACGGCTCTTGGCTTGCTCGGCCTGGTCCTTCCAGTGCTACCGGGATGGCTCTTCTTCTTCGCGGGAGCAATCTCGCTCGCATCTGCATTTCCCCCTCTACGCCGATGGACTTCGCGATTGATCATGTCTGTCCCCGCCAAGCGTGTCGTCGAGTCTGCAGCGCAGTCCGCGGCAGGCCGCCGACTGATTGCTATTGCCATGCGATTGCCCCACCTGCGGCGCGGTCTCATGCCTCGAGCCAGGTGGCATATCGTGCGAACTCTGCTGCGCAAGTCTGTGGCCGAGAATCAGGAACTCGACACGTGAGACGCACCTCATCTGCCGACTCGCAACCACGCCTCGTCGACATGCGCGACGCGCTTTTCGGAGGGGCAGTGGCGGCAGGCGTATTGTTTGCAGCCGTCACGCTTGTGGGCACGGTGTCGACGTTCGAGGCGCGGCGTCTGCTCGGGTCCATCCTCCCGACTATCCGGTTCCTCGCCTCCTCGGTACTGGCAGCAGGAGTGACGGTAATGGCCTTGATGCTTACGCTGCTGTCACTGACCTACACCAGTAAATATGAATTTCGGGAGATTCACTTCAGACGGATTCGGCAGATCTCGATGTTGTCAACGGCGGCAATCGTCGTTGCTGTCGTTCTGCTCCTCTTTCTCGGCGTGCCAGTCGAGGAGGCAGACCAGCTCCGCCTCTACTACGACCTCATTTACTACTCGGTCACGGCCGTTGCCTGTCTTCTAGGCGGGTTGTTGGTTGCGGTTGTTCTTATGCTGCATCGTACGATCAACGGGCTCGTCGACATCGGCCATCCTGACGGCAAGAGTCACCTAATCGATATGGAATCTGACAGCACCGACTCTGACCCAGAGTCGCATAACATTGGTGTATAGATGGATTGGTATATAGAAGACGAACGACAGGCCTCTGACCTGCGCCGGCAATTCAGCTCATATCTCACCCGACACGCGACCGAGGGCGCCGATATTGATGCAGCGGCGCTCACCTTCTCGGAGCTTGTTACCAACGCCTTCGAACATGGCGGTGGCGCCGTGTGGGTCACAGTTGAATGGAGCAGGGAACTGCCCGTTCTCACCGTCCGTGATGTCGGGCCTTCATTCGACTTCGCGGCGGTCGGTACCGCCGAAGACCACGAAGAGCGTGGCCGTGGGCTTGCAATCGCCGCCAGCCTGGCTCAGGACTTGGAAGTAGCCACTCGCGACAGTGGTGGATCGACCGTGACTGCGACGCTGGATGTCCCTCGCGCGAGCAGCGAGAGCATCGACCCGGCGCGGCGCACTGTTGGCGCCCTACCGGTTCTCGACGAGGCGGGTGAAGAAGGCTTTGGCAGGGAAGCGTTCCTGCGGGCACTCGTTGTGCAGTTTGCTCAGGATGTCGAGTTGAGCGCCGGCCCCGTCGCCGCCGAGCAATTGGTAGCCCAAGTCGGCATCGATGTCGGATCGCAAATGGAAGAGGAGTACCGGATTGCTACCGGAGCGCTGGGCCAGCTCTCCCCTGAGCAACTGGCTGAGTGTTTCGTTCGTCTCAAGCACGCTATCGACGGCGACTTCTATGCACTAGAAGTCAGTCCAGAGAAGATCGTGCTCGCCAACCGGCGTTGCCCTTTTGGCCAAGCTGTGCAAAAAGCGCCGGCTCTGTGCAGGATGACTTCAAGCGTCTTCGGCGGCATTGCAGCAGTGAATACAGGGGGAGCGTCGGTGCTGCTCGAAGAGCGGATCGCCGTTGGGGACCACCAATGCCGGGTAACGGTGTGGTTGGGGCCCGAAAACGCCGGCCAAGATCGCCCTGGGCTCGGTCACGTGTACGAGACGTCGCTCGATCTCTAGTCCGGAGCCGCTGCTGCGAGACATTCCTCGAGCCACTGCGTGGCGACTTCTGCTTGTGGGGGCATCGCAGCGACCACGGCGCTCACCACATCCTCGCTGGGTAATGCCGAGCCGAGGAGAGCGCGTCTGCTTTGCCACTCGATGTGCTCGCGGAGAATATCGCGATCGTCACAGAGCAGAGCGGCGTGGACCGTTCTCAGCATCCAGACGGCGCCCGTCGCCAGTACCTCTTGATCCGATTCGTCGAGATCCGCGTGGCGGCTGAGATTCATGACGATCTCATGCGTTGCATCGTCGAGGAGGCGCAGTTCCGGCTGGTGGGGAGGGTCGGGGAGTGACGCCGGTTGAATATCAACGCGCTTTGCCGGAATGTCCAATACGGCGGATGCCGTCGCCACCCACGCATCGGCGCCGAGGCGCCGGCTGCGGTAGTGGTTCTCGCCAAAGGCACGGCCTCCTACCACCACAGCGGTCCCAGTTTGATGCGCAGTGTCGATCATCCGCCTGGCCCCGGGAAGGTTTGCCACCATCGAGCAAGTGAGCGCTACGAGGTCGGGCCCGTTATCGAAGATCGAGGCCGCAAGCTGGCTCGAAGATACCGACGGTCCGAGTAGCTCAGCCCGCCAGCCGGCGAGACTCAGCGCTACCTGCACGGTTAGCGACGCAAGCGAGTGCCACTCACCTTCGGCGCACGCCACGAGTGCCGAAGGTGCATTCGGTTCGGGCTCCGGAAGCTCTTCACCGATCGAGATGACGATGCGGCGGCAGATGTCCGTAGCGATGTGTTCCTGGGCGATGGTCCATTCGTTCTGTTCCCAACGGAGGCCGACGATTTCTAGCGCTGTGGGGATGAGCTCATCCATGACTAAGCACAGTCCCGCTGGACCTTCGGCTACCAAATCGTCTACCAGCGAGCGAGCAGCCTCATCGTCTGCCGTCTCGAGCGCCGCCAAGAAGGCACTTGCCCGTCCGTCGGCCGGGGACGTCATTTGTCGGCGACCCGTACAACCATTAGCAAGATGTCGTCGGGTGGCTGGCCGGCCGCCCACGTATCGAGCGTGGCAGCAACGTCGGCGGCCATTGCGGCCGCCGAAGATGGCCAGGCGCTCGACAGAGTCTTGCCGAGGCGCTCCGTGCCGAAGAACGACGTCCCGAACCGGCTCTCCGTGATTCCGTCGGTGTACATGGCGATGGCTTGACCCGAGCGCAGCGTCACTTGGCTGTTGTGAAATGACGGTGCGGGTGTGGCGCCAAGCATCGTGCCGCGGGTGTCTACCGTGCTCCACTCATCCACGTCGCTGATGAGAATCGGCGGGGGGTGTCCGGCTGCAGCAATAGCGACATCGACGCCATCATCGGTGACGTCGAACCGAGCGAGAACGGCCGTGAGCATAGGGCGGCTCGACTCCGCCAACAGCGTACGGTTCAGGATTTCGAGAGCCTTTACGGGGTCGCCCGTCGAGAAGGCTGCCGACCGCAGGGCGGTGCGCGCCAACTCTGCGTGGCCGGCCGCAACGATCCCTTTGCCGCAGATATCGCCGACGGCGATCATCCATGATCCCGGCTCCACCTCGAACACGTCGTAGAGATCGCCTCCGAGGCGGACCAGCTCGGTGGCCGGGCGATAGTGGACGGCGATGTCGAGATGGGCAATCTGGGGAAGGTCTTTCGGGGTTGCTGCCGCCTGGAACATGGCGACGAATTTGGATCGGTCGGCGTGGAGCTCGGCGCGATCAAAAGCGCCGGCAACCCGGCGTGTGGCTGCCAACAGCAACTCGCGCGAATCTCGCGTCCACGGCCGATCGCGACGAATCGCTGTAATGGTGCCGATCCGAGAGCCGTGAGCCATCAAGGCGTAAGCGGCTACGTACATGGCTCCGCCCCCTACGACGGATTCCTGTTCGGGAGAATCCATCGCCACGATTTCGGGTCCAACAGCTCGGCTGGGGTCGAGCGGCATGCTGGCCCGGCGAGCCGCGGCCGGGGCCAGGGCCGGGCTGGCCGTGCTGACGATCGGGTTCGCCCCGGCGGCTCCCACACAGGTCAAGATGTTGCCAAATGGTTCTTGCACGTTCACGTCGACCATGCACACATCGGCCAATTCTTCGGCGACGAACGAGACGAAGTGGCGGGCCACACGTTCGGTGTTGAGGGAGCCGGAGATTGCATCCGTCAACTCGATCAGAAAGCGGAGTTGTTCACGGGTGGCGGCCGATTCTGCCCGGGCCAGCTCCTTTCCTGCGGTGAGCTCCTCGCGCTCGCGATCGAATACGAGCCGTTCGTCGAGGAGATAGACGATTCCGCGGCCATCCTCCGGCGCCCCGTCGACGCTGGTTATGCGGCCCTGCCCTTCGATCCAGCGCACCCCACCGTCCGGGATGACGATGCGGTGCCGTATCGAGTAGTCGCCGCCTGTGGCGGCAACCTCGCCTATAACTCGAAGAACCTCGTCGCGGTCTTCGGGGTGCACCATGGAGATGAAGCTGTCGAACCGGCCGTCGAAGGTGCCGGGTTCGAGACCATAGATGCGATGAGACGCGTCGTCCCAGAACACAGACCCTGCAGCGGGATCCCATGTCCAAGTGCCTATTCCGATCCGGCCAAGCCATTCGACACGATCGGTGTTTGCAGCATCCGGATGTAGCGCGTTACTCAATTGCGCGGGACGATACGCCCTCCGCGCCCCATCCGCACATCTACCCGAGGGGCCCGCCTAGGCAGTGGCGGGGGCGACGGCGTTCTGTGTGTCGTTGCTGCGCTTCACAAAGAAGAAGAGCGCAACGAGCGCCACTGCGGCAAGCACGGGCGGTACCCCGAGGCCCTTGAGACTCTTGAATGATGCAAACCAACCCATCTTCGACCTCCTGGTCAAGAGAAACATGTGTTTCAGAAGACCTTCCCCGAAGGGGCGGAGGTCAAACCCCTAGAGAGCGCCAACACGATTGCGCAGCTCGGCAAGCGTGCTTCGTAATAACCGTGATACGTGCATTTGGGAGATGCCCATCGCTTCGGCGATCTCGCTCTGCGACCGGTCTTCGAAGAAGCGCATGATGAGGATTGTCCGCTCTCGGTCCGGAAGGGCACGAATGTGATCAGCCGCTGTCGCCCAGAACCCAGCCCTTTCCAGGTCGGAATCGAAGCGGCCGAGTACGTCGACGAGGGTGGCGGCGGAGGGGTCATCGGTTGCGAGCGGAGCGTCGAGCGAGCTCGTTGAATAGCCGGCACCTGCGTCGAGAGCCTCGAGGACGGCTTCCCGGGTGGACCCGATCGAATCCGCGATCTCATCGATGGACGGAGATCGGCCCAGCTTGTGAGTTAGATCTTCCGCAGCCCGGGAGACCTCGAGCCACAGCTCCTGCAATCCACGCGGCACTCGAATTGCCCAGGTCTTGTCCCGCAGGTGCCGCTTCAGTTCGCCGACGATTGTTCGCGTAGCAAACGTCGCAAACTGGACCCCGAATTCGGCGTCGTATCGTTCAATGGCCTTGATCAACCCGAGCCGAGCGACCTGTTCGAGATCGTCTTGAGGCTCACCGCGTCCCCGATAGCGGTAAGCCAAACGGCGGGCCAGCGTGTCGTACTTGTCAGCGATTGCTCTACGCGACTCCGGATTAGCTCGCTGCGCGAACCAGAGTGCTTCTTCGTCGGTCACTGGCTTGTCTGCGCGACGAGAAACCAAGCCGCATCGTGGTCGAAATCGAGCGAGTCAAAAAGTGCCTTGACGATGTCGATACGTTCTGGCGCATCGGCTGGTGCCTGCTCCGGTACGGGACTTATTGCGATCCGACACGAGGCAGGTCCGCAATGCGCGGCAACTGTTATGTCTTCGGTGCCGCCGGTCTCAATGGACGCCGAGACCAGCTCAGACACGGCGAGCTTGGCATCACCGACCTCCGCCTCGCCGTAGAGGTGTGTGCGCAGAATCGTCGCGATGTAGAGCCTCGCAAGAGCGACAGATTCAGCGCGACAAGGCAGTATCAGTGCGTATTCGGCCGCATCAGCCATCAGCAGATGCGGCTGAACGGGTCTCGAAGACCGGCAGCCACTCATCGACCCCAGTGATGGAAAGGACCTTCGTGACCGGACCCTCTGGTGCGACCACGGCAAAGCTGCCGCCACCACCCTTGGCCCGCTCATGGGCGCCGATCAACAATCTGAGCCCCGTGGAATCCATGAATGTGACGCTCGACAGATCCACGAGAAGGTCACTTTCACCGGGATAAGCTCCGATGCGCTCCTCCAACTGCGGGGCAGTAGCGAGATCGATCTCGCCCGCGACCGTAAGAACTGTGCGGGCGCCTTCTGACGACTCGTCGATAGAAAGTTGGTGCGGCATGCGACTCGTTGCTGCAATCGATGATTTGCGGAGCCGTATTATAGGAGGGATGACTTCAACCGCTTTCCAGCTCACTTCGCCTGCCAACCCGGAGTCAGTCCGCGTGATCAGAGCAGTCGCCAGTGGGGCCGCGGCCGATGCGGCAATGTCGTATGACTCGCTTGATGACCTCGATTTGGCTGTCGGCGAGGCCAGCGCTGCACTACTCGAGCACTCGCCGGGAACGTCCCTGGAGTGCGTCGTCGCAGTTTCCCCAGGGGAGCTAGAGGTGTCTGTCAGACTCCACGGGGCTCAACGGGCTGAGCGGCAGTGGCCGCCGGCTGGCTGGGAGGAGTCCCTCGGCGCAGTGGTGCTCGGGGCCGTTGCGTCGAATCTTC
Organism: Actinomycetes bacterium; assembly: GCA_024638645.1. Taxonomy (GTDB): domain Bacteria; phylum Actinomycetota; class Acidimicrobiia; order Spongiisociales; family UBA5794; genus JAHEJX01. The sequence continues at coordinate 19,323 of JAHEJX010000026.1, read as the reverse complement.
GGTATGACCACCGCGAAGGCGTACCCGCCGTTTCGTTCACGATTTCCTGATCGGAACCGGGCGAGTCACGGGTTGAGCGCAGCGATTTCGTCGAAAGCAGCCTGAGCCTCTTCTCGGCCACGCACCTTGCGAACGGGAATCCCCTCGACATGGACGCTGTACCAGCCACCTCCACCCGGGCGAACCCCGGTCAGGTGACTTTGCTGGTCTTCCGCAGAGAGTGCCGCGAACGCCGCGAGAAGCTGTCCCGCCCTTTTGGCGGCTGCGTCCTCGCCCTGGACTCGGCCGACCGTGTATTCACCGATTTCGATGTCATACCAACCGCCGCCGCCGGGTCGATACGCGATAGCAGGATTGCGAAGACGGTCGCTGCCGGGGTCAACCGTGGCTGCTGCCATCAGGTCCGCGGTTGCGGTCCTCCCGAAGGCGGCAACCGAACGGCCGCGCTCGACTTGCCTGCGAAAGATCTTCTTCTTGCCACGGTTCTCGGCGTCGGCGAGCACGCCGATGCCTGCATGCAGAACGTCCTCCAAGGTGATAGCGCGTTTGGCGATCGCTGTATCGACCTTCTTAGCGAGCTTCTTCCGCTTCTTCTTGCCCATGGCTCGTCTCTCCTCCCGGTTGCGCCGACCCCAATTGCCTACCCCGTGACGGCTCCACGTAAACGGCCGCATCGGCGGCGGCAGGCCGCGGCAGCCTGTGGCGGAGCGCTGCGATTGCACCTTCACGCGGTTGATTCTCGCTAAAACCGGGTATGTGAGAGGCAACCCGCAAGGACCCGCAAGGAGACGTTGATGCTCAAGGAATTTCGCGAATTTGCCATCAAGGGCAACGTCGTCGACATGGCAGTCGGCATAATCATCGGCGCCGCTTTCACAGCCGTTGTGAACTCGGTGGTTGGGGACATCATCACACCTGCAATAGGCGCGCTGACAGGCGACCTCGACTTTTCGAACCGTTTCGTAGTCATCGAAGCGGGCTCTACTCCAGGCCCCTTCCCCACAGTGGAGGCGGCGGAGAACGCCGGCGCCACGGTCCTCGCCTATGGACAGTTGGTCAACGAGATCTTCAGTTTCTTCGTCGTCGCCGTCGTACTCTTCATGTTGATTCGCTGGATCAACCGCCTACGTCGTTCAGACACACCACCGGCCCCGACGACTCGCGCATGTCCGTTCTGTCGATCCCATGTCGACGAGGCGGCCACGCGCTGCCCGCATTGCACATCCGAGCTGGAGGCTGCGCCGGCGGGCTGAGCGACCCCGGGGCTGTCAATCAGGGACATTCAACGCGGCGAGCCCTCCCGACCGTTTGGGTGTCGCAACAAAGCCGAGGGCCCGCTGGTGCGGGGCCCTCGGCTTTGTTGAGTGATTGCCGGCTAGCTGAACAGCTCGCGCAGCTTGGTTTCGACGGTATCGGCGGCGGCCCCGGTCTTCTGCTGGACGAAGCCCTTGAACTGTTCCCAGTTGCCCCGAACCTCTTCTAGCTCCTGGTCCGTGACTTCTGCCCACTCTTCGCGGATCTTGCCCTTGATGCGGTTCCATGAGCCCTGGTCCTGGAGCTTGTCGTTCCAGTCGTACTCGGTGGTGGTATTGGTGGTATCCATAGCTCCCCTTCTTGCTCGACTACTTACAGTGCGACACCTACCCAGGCGCGGCTCCGGCCAAACATTGCTTGCATGAGCGGACGTCCAATTAGCATCGCCGCAGTCCGCTGCGGCTGAAGAATTGCATCCTGTGCAGGAGTCGAATGACCGTCCCCGAGACAATGCGAGCCGTGCTCCTGACCGGCCACGGCGACCTCGACAAGCTCGAATACCGCATCGACCATCCGACGCCTATCGCCGGCCCGGGAGAGGTGCTCATCGAGGTTGCCGCATGTGGGATGAACAACACAGACATCAATACCCGCACCGGCTGGTACTCCAAGACGGTCACGACCGCCACAGGTGCCGACACTGCAGAGTCAGACGTGGAAGGTTCTTGGGGTGGCGGCTTGACGTTCCCCCGGATTCAAGGCGCAGATCCCGCAGGCCGGATTGTGGCGGTGGGGAAGAGTGTGGAGGCGAGCCGCATTGGCGAAAGGGTCATCGTTGATGCCTGGCTGCGTGATCCTGGAGGTGTTCTCGAGAATGCGCGCTACCTCGGGTCGGAGGCTGACGGCGGCTTTGCCGAGTACGTCGCCGTCCCTGCAGTGAACGCCTATCCGATCGAGACGGTTGTCACAGACGTCGAGCTCGCAAGTTTCTCATGCTCTTACGCCACCGCCGAGCACATGTTGCATCGGCCCAATGTGGCAGAGGGTGATTGGGTGCTCGTGACGGGTTCTTCTGGCGGTGTCGGCAGCGGCCTGGTGCAGTTGTCGAAGCGGCGCGGCGCCTCAGTAGTTGCGCTCACAAGTGGCCACAAGATGGGCGACGTCGCTGCTTTGGGCGCCGACGTCGTGCTTGACAGAAACGCAGAGGACCTTGTCGCCGCCGTCCGCGAGGTCAGCGGTGGGGGAGTCGACGTGTTTGCCGATGTCGTCGGCGGAGAGAGCTTCGCCCAGTTGTTCGAAGCCATTAGGAGAGGCGGCCACTACACAACCGCAGGGGCAATCGCCGGACCAATCGTGTCGCTCGACCTACGCACGCTCTACCTCAACGACATCACGATGCACGGCTGCACTGTGTTGCCGTCCGCAGTCTTCGCCAACCTCGTCGGCTACATCGAACGTGGTGAGATCCAACCGGTTGTGGCTGCAACGTATCCGCTCGCACAGCTTCGCAATGCTCAGGCCGACTTCATGGGCAAGCGGCATGTCGGCGCATTCGTAATCGACGTGGCGGCCGCATGACCTAGTCGCCGGATTCGGCGAGCGCCGACGGGCTACAGCTCACCCATCACATCACGCGATTGTTCCTCCGCAGCGTTGAGGCGCCGGGGAGGAACAACGGTTAGTGCGTCAGGCGCTCGGTGGGTGATATGCGGCTAGGGCGGTCTTGGCTTGCTCCAGGATGGCTTCCTGGTCGTCGTGGTCGAACACCACGGTCGTTTTGCCCCTTTCGAGCGCCCCTGAGCTGGCAACCGCCACGCTCACAGCGGCAGCGGTCACGGAGTCGGGTAGATCTACCACGGCAATTCCGTCGTAGTCACCGAACATCCAATAGAACGAATCAAGAGTTCCGCCAAGCGACTCGGCCAGCTGGCTGGCGGCGGCTGCGCGATCGGTTGGATTCTTGATCATGTGGGCCCAGGCTTCCTGGGTGTACGAGAAGAACAGGGCGTACTTCGCCATGTGTGGCTCCCTTCGTCATATACAAACGTACGCGGCGGAACCGGGTTCTGGGCTTGTATTTCAAACTGCGGGCCCCCCAAAGCGTGCGGCCTCGGGTGCCGGTTGGCTAGCTTGATCACATGTTCCAACCCGAACTCGAAACCATGGATCCGGCCGCACGGAAGCGGCTGCAGACAGATCGGCTGAGTGGGCTCGTTGATCGTTTGAAGTCGCTCAACGTGCCGTACTGGCGGGAGAAGATGTCGAGCGTTGGCTTCGTCACTTCTATCGACGACATCGCCGAGCTCCCATTCACGGTGAAGTCCGAGCTGCGGGATACATATCCGTACGGCATGCTCACGATGCCGATCGAGGAGTGCGCCCGGATTCATGCGTCTTCCGGTACGAGCGGCAAACCAACTGTGGTCGCATACTCCAAGGATGATCTGCGGGTCTTTGCTGATGTGAATGCCCGCTCGATCACGTGTGCCGGCGCCAGGCCGGACGACATATTCCATATCGCATACGGCTACGGCCTGTTTACGGGTGGACTCGGTCTCCACGGCGGCGCCGAAATGGTCGGAGTTACGGTCGTTCCTGCTTCCGGTGGCAACAGCGCTTTCCAGGCAGGCCTGCTTGCAGATCTGGGTGCCCGCGGGTTCTGCTGCACCCCGTCGTTTGCCGTGCTGTTGGGGGAGAGAGCGATCGAGCTTGGGCTAATGGATCAGATCAAGGCGGAGTACGCCATTCTCGGAGCCGAGCCTTGGTCGGAGGCGATGCGGATCAAGATCGAAGAGATGTGGGGAGTCGACGCACTCGACATCTACGGCCTATCGGAGATCATCGGACCGGGCGTGATGATGGAGTCTGTGCAGGCCAAAGGCGCGCCATTCATCTATGACGACCACTTCTATCCAGAGATCATCGAGCCCGGAGGCGACGACCCTGTTCCTCGTGGCGATTACGGAGAGCTCGTCATCACCACGCTCACTAAGGAAGCCCAGCCGATGATCCGCTATCGGACCGGCGACGTGACTCGGTTCGTCGACGAGCCGAGTGCATGCGGCCGGACGTTCCAGCGCCTCGATCGGATCTCGGGTCGGGTCGACGACATGCTCATCATCCGTGGCGTCAACGTTTTTCCGAGTGCAATCGAAGCTGTCGTCCTCGACGACGACGCTCTTACCGGCCAGTACGCAATCATCGTGGACCGGCGCGAAGCTATGGCCAACCTCGAAGTGCGTTGCGAGCTCGCGGACGCGGCCGACCTGCCGCAGCGCGACGACATCCGCGACAGCTTGGAGCGGGAGCTCAACGCAACGCTGCGCATCCGTGTGGATGTCGTCGTCGGCGAACCGCACTCGCTGCCCCGCCAAGAAGTGGGCAAAGCAAAGCGCGTCTTCACGCGCACCGGTGACGACGATCCGATCGGCTAGCCGGCGATCTGTCCTGCGTTGATTGTCAGCACTGGCCGTCCGTTGACCATCTCGAGCTGGGTCGAACCGAGATAGCCGGAGCCCGGTTCGAGCCATTCGTGCAGCTCGATGCCAAGGGGGCCCCTGTATGCCAACACTCCGGCTTCTCCGCAGCAGAGCGAAGGCCCGTATGGGAACTCGGGGTCGTCCCGCCCCCGCTGCAACAGCATCGCGTAGATATCACCTCGTGGAGTGCCGGCGTCGATCTCAGGCTGGACGTATTCGTCCCAGTCAGCGTCGATCTGGTCGAGCAGCGCACCGAACAACGTTCCACTGCCAACAATGCCGCGGGCGATCGTTGTATCCGGTGGCGGTTCGATACCCCGGATCCGCATTGTGAGGTTGTCGTCGAGGCTCGCCCGGCGAGCAATAGCATTACCCCAATCGACCCAGACGTCGCCTTCTTCGTAGTCCGTGTTGCACTGGCTGGGATTGTCGTCACACGGCACGAACTTCATGATGGTCAGCACCAGGTCGTCGGCAGCCGAATCGACAACCATATCGACCTGGTAAACCCCATCGGCGGGGAGGCCGGAGACCGGCCACGGGTCGGTCGGCGACGGCGGTCCGTTGTGCATCTCGCCACAGCAGCCTCCGCCGACGGGGAGCCTGACTTCGGCCTTCTCCCAGGCTGTGGCTTTCCCCTCGTCGATCTTCACGGTGCTGGTGCAGTGAGCGACCTCGGTCGCCCGGCCGTCGTTTATATACACCCACACCGGCTCATTGCCGGGATCCCACTTGCTGGCGGGCAACGTTGTGCCGTCGCTGGCGCGCACCATCAGGTCCGTCGCCGCGGTCACGTCTCGCATCTGCGGGTTGCGGTTGGTTGCAACCGGCGGGTCGCCGGGGCTGAGGCAAGCTAGGTCGAACGAGAGGCTGCGGTCGTGCACCTCTGTTACCCATCCAAACCAGATGCCGTCTGGCAGTGCGCCCGACCCGGGGCTGCAGCCGGAACCGAGCTTGCCCTCACTTCCGGGGAGGGATGCGACAGCTCCGGCGCCGTGAGAAGCGACAGTGAAGTCCGGGGACGGTTCGGTCGTTGTCGTAGTGGACGTCGTCGTCGAGGTTGCTTCGGTTGTGACCGGCACCGAACTCGTCGGTGGGGCGATCGTGGAAGTAGCAACCGGCTGGGTTGTGGTGGCGGGCTGAGTTGAAGTGGTGGATTCCGTATCAGCACCGCACGCAGCAGCAACAAGAATTACCACAAGAACCAGCGCCCAAGCCCATTCACTGAAGCCGGCTCGGCGGACCGTCGAATACATCGTCGGCCTCCTTATCGAGCGCGCTTAGCTCATGTCTCCAGCCTCCCACTGAGCAGGCCGCGGCACCAGAGTCGGAGTGCCTATGCGGTCGACAGCTCCGTACCCATGGGCTAATACCGCCCGCTGGAGGTCGGCACCTTCTCCTGTGCCTAGGCCGAACTACTGGAGGGCGAGACTGCGACCGTGCCGGCGAGGAACATCCGTTCGGCTGGAGCGCAGCGGGGATCGCCGGTGAACCTCCACGCCCGATAGGCTCATGTCGCGCGCCCAAACGAGGAGGCATGCATGAAGCTGTGGAGCAAGGATTTCAAGGACGGTGACTACCTCGGCATCGACAACGTGCTGTCGGAGCCGTTCGGATTCGGATGTGCCGGCGGCAATAGATCGCCACACCTCGCCTGGAGCGGAGCCCCGGAAGGGACGGAAAGCTTCGCCGTTACTTGTTATGACCCGGATGCACCGACCGGCTCAGGATTCTGGCACTGGCTCGTAGTCAACATCCCAAGTGATGTGACCGAGCTCCAATCGGGCGTCGGCAGTGACGGCGGCGCTTCCCCCGGCGGCGGCCTGCAAACTCGCACCGACTTCGGCGTGGCGGGCTATGGCGGACCTTGCCCGCCGGAAGGTGACCATCCCCACCGCTACATCTTCACCGTGCACGCGGTTGGAGCGACATTGCCTGTGAACGCTGAGACCTCCGCCGCCGTGATCGGATTCCAGCTTCACTTCAACACGCTCGCCAAGGCCACATTGATGGGCTTGTACAAGCACTGATCTCTTGGAGACCAGGCGCGGGCATCGGCCGTCCCGTCCCGTCCAGTACGGTGGAGGCGAGGCAAGGAGACACGATGGCCAACCGAGTAATTGTCCGCTATCGAACCAAGGCTGACCAAACAGACGTCAACCACAAGCTCGTCGCGGCTGTGTTCGCCGAGCTTGCCGATGCTGATCCAGGCGGAGTTCGCTACGCCACTCTGCGTTTGGCAGACAATACGTTTGTCCACATTGCCCAGATTGAGGCAGATCCCAATCCACTCGGCTCGATTGCGGCGTTCGCAGAGTTCCAAAAGGCAGTGCGCGATCGCTGTGAACCGGGCCACGAGCCTCATGTCGAGCAGGCAGTTGTAGTCGGTGATTACGGCGTCTTTGCCGACGGTTTCGTGGGCTGAGCACGGTCGCAGCGCACCCAGCGATTGCAGGGGCGGGGGCGCAGCCGATGCCGTCGACCAGGCGGACCAAGGCCTCTATCGCGCAGCTGAGCCGGCTTCTAGTTTGGGAGGTGAGCCGCAGAGGAGGTTTGTGATGATCGGTGCCGACACCTTTGGCGCACCGAATTGGGTCGACCTGTCTACCCCCGACATCGAGCGCGCGGTCGAGTTCTACTCCGAGCTCTTTGATTGGGACGCCGCCGTAACGACGACGGAAATGGGTGAGTATCACATTGCGTCTGTGGACGGCCGCGAGGTGGCCGGCATGATGCAACAAAGCCCCGACCACGCCGGTGTCCCCGCAACCTGGACGATGTTCGTCTACGTCAAAAGCGTCGACGAGACCTTGGAGAAGGTGGAGGAGGCCTACGGCCACGTGTTGCAAGCCCCGTTCGACATACCGGGCGGTGCGAGGGTGAGCGTCATCTCCGACATCACGGGGGCGATGTTTGCGTTGATCTCCGGAGGCGAGAAGCCGGATGGCGTCTACTTCTCGAATAGCCCTGGCGCGGTGTGTTGGTTTGAGTTGCTGACGCGCGACACCGATGGCGCCGCGAAGTTTTACCGAGACGTTTTCGGGTGGGAACTTGCGCTGGATGAATCGACCGAGACCGAGTACGCGACGTTCCGACTTGGCGGGGAAGACATCGTGGGGATGCTCCCGATGCCGGAGATGATTCCGGATGACGTGCCCGCCCACTGGGCTGTCTACTTCACCGTCAGCGACTGTGCTGCAACGCAGAAGATGGCCGTCGAGCTCGGTGGTGAGGTCGCCGTTCCGACCACCGACATATCGATCGGGAGATTTGCGGTCCTCGAGGATCCGACGGGAGCAGTTTTCGACGTGATGGAGTACACATCGATGGACTGACTCGCCGGGCGTTAGCCTGCGGATATGACTTTTGATGTTGAGGCCTTGGCGACCACGGAGTTGGTCGACGCCGACGGCAATCCTCACCCGCTCGGAGAACTGTGGGCCGAGCGCCCTGCGGTCCTCCTGTTTCTGCGCCACTTCGGCTGATTGACTTGCCGAGAGCGAGCCGGTCAGGTTCGCGACGCTCAAGAGTCCTTCATCGAATCTGGCGTGCCCGTCGTTGCTGTTGGAACCGGGGGCAAGCGCTATGCGAAGGCATTCATCGAGGACGAAAGTTTCCCGTTCCCGGTGCTGCTCGATGAAGACGGGGCCGCTGCCGACATAGTCGGGACCGACTCGATCGGCGCAACGACCTACTTGTCGCCCACCGCAATCGGCGCTGGGCTGAAATCCTTCGCCAAGGGTCACCGCCAGAAAAAGACGGGTCGGCGACCGCTCCAGCTCGGAGCAACTCTGGTCATAGGCCCCGGTAACGAGCTCCTATACGCCGACTACGAGGACTACGCAGGAGATCATGCCCCGCTCGAAGACGTATTGGCGGCCGCTACCTAGAAACGCGTCCCGGGGCGGCCCGGTTCAATGAGTTGTGGGAGCCCTGGCAAAGGCGAGCGGTTCCCACGAGTCGCTCCTTCGTCGCGACAGTCGACCATCCGGTTGAACGGTGGACCGAGGATTTCGATCTGGATTGTCCTAGCCCAGTGTCTTGGTCACGTCCGCAACTTCGGCGTCGACCGCCTGTATGAGGAGGTGCGCCTGCATCTTCACCGACACGCCGTGGTCTCCTCCGCCGATCGACACCGCGCTGTCGGGGTCGATCGATACATCCGCTATCACGGGCCAGGCAGTCGATGCTCCGAATGGAGTGATGGTTCCGCGTTCGTATCCGGTCACTGCGAGCGCTTCTTCGGCGTCAGGCAGGGTCATGCGGCGCACCCCTAGGTGACTGCGTAGCTTCGACCAGTCGATGCCACGATCACCCGGGACGAGAACGAACAGGAAGTCGTCTTCGCCGCGGCGCACCACGATGGTCTTTATGAGCTGGCCAACCGATATCCCCCGCTTGGCGGCAGCTTCTTCGACGCTTCGCGAGCGAGTCGTTTCGGTCACCTCGTACGGAATATCGAGGCTGGCAAGGACACGGAGGGCGGGGGTGTCTGGCATTTGCGGCAGTATCGCCGAATGCCGGCGGTGCCGCGCCTCGGCGGCCAGGGGAGCCATTCCTCATGCCCGAGCGAATGGAACGATCAACGCGGCTGGGATTGTCGAGGTCAAGGCGGGTCGGTCTAGCGCCTCGCTAGCAGAGTGGTATTTCGGTCGGCAGCGTTGGTCCAAGACCGGTTGCGTCGCCGAAGTCGCTGACGATGTCCGCGGCCTCGCCGTAACCCTCGATCAGGCCCTCGACGGCTCCGCCTGCCGCGCCGACGGCGCCAGACGCCCACCCAGACGCGGCGCCCTCGACCCGGCTGCACACTTCTTCTTCGATGAGATCGATGATGCCCTCGACGCTCATTCGGTGGATCACGATCGTGGCGAACTTGAGCTTCTCGAGCTTGGCCTTCTCGAGATTCGCCCACGCCTTGAATCCGGCTGCCCCTGCGAGCTCAGTCAGGGAAATCGCTTGATCGAAATTCTCCCGAATCTCTTCCTCCGTGATTCCGCCTCCGGTGCCGTCGCCGAGGACGGCGATGAGCCCGCCGCTCCGCGGATCAGCGGCCGTCGCGGCAGAGCGGTTGGAGTTGAAGGCAAATCTCCACGCCCCCGGCCAGCCACGAACAATGGAGTCGTACGCCTGGCGATCTTCCGGAGGCGTATTGGACAGGTTGAGTTCCGTGAGGCCGCCGCTCACGTCGGTTGCCGCACTTTCGTCAAACAGCGCAGCTTCGATCGCGGCGAGGCTCGCGGTCCTGGCCGCAGTGATTCTTACCGACTCGGCTGGGTCTTCCACTGTGGTCGTGACGAATCGGCCGTTGGGCAACAGGTCCACACTGCGGCGCAAGACATCGACGTCGCCGGCGGGGATGGTGCGCTCCGACGACAGCCACATGCGAAGGCCCGTCTCCCAGGTGAGTGTGTCGCCGGCTCCGCTGATTGGGAGCGCAAAGGTGAATGCACCGTGGGGAATCTCCTCGGAATCGGCAAGCGCGGCTAGGGCCTCGTCCGCCGATTCGGCCTCCCACACGGGTTGCAGGCTGAGCAATCCGGCAATGGTGTCATCGAGAATCTGTGACGGGCTTGGCGCTCCGGCTTCTGTTATCACCGCGTACTTACCGAACAGCGCCTGGCGCACCTCTTGAGCGATCTCCGGCGTCACCTCCTGGCCCGACCGATAGGGCACGCCGGCGAGGGTGCGGTGGACGATGGCGGTGTTGGACTGAATCGTGAGGTAGATGCCGCCCAGCGCTCTGCCGACGGTCGGCCTCTCGGGGACAGCGAACGTCGCAGTGGTTTGCAACCCGGCCGCCGGCATGGCGACGCTCACGGTGCGCTCGGTTGCGCCGTTCGCCTCGTCTGCCAAGACCAAAATGTCGTAGGGCTGCAGGTTCCTCTCCAGTTGCTCGAGGACCGCGGCGATTCCCGCGTCTTGATCTTCGATCGGCAGAGCAATTCCTCCAGTGAAGTCGGCAATTGCCTGGAACGCTCCCCCCAGTTCCCCTGAGCCGAGCATGATTGCCGGCGGCGCGGCCAACAACTGGGGGATGAGGTCGTCTGGCGCTTCGTTTTCGATGTTGTCTGCGGTCTCCGTGACTGAGATCCCATCGGTCAGGAACACGATGGCGTTGGCGCCGGGCACCGCGGCGTCGACGTATGAGTCCCACAGTGCGGAGCCGATGCCGAATTGATCTGCCTCGCGACCAACCTTCTCCGGGTCGGTGGTCCAGCGCAGTAGGCCTGCCCCTTCAAGACCTACGTTGGCGATACGGAATCGTGCGTCCTGGTGTTCGGCCTTGACGGCAGTGGCGATCTCGGTGACGACGCGAACCGCCCCCTGTCCGCGCCACTGCTCAGGAACGCTCGTCGAGTTGTCGACGATGAAAACGACGCTGGGAGCGGGTCTCTCCGAGCGGCGCAGATTGAACGGCACCTCGTAGCCATCGTCCGCGATGAGGAACTGGTCGGCGCCCAGGCCCTCGACACGGTCGCCATTGGCATCGACGACCTCTACTTCAACTGTCAGCTTGGGGTAATGGGCGGCTACCACTCGTCGAATGCTGATCTCGGCTGCTGTTGTCGGGTCGGCGTCGCTACGAATCCGGCCGACAGGCGGTTCACCCTCGCCGGGCACCGAACTGGGATTGAGAGTAAGACCGTCATCGTCATCGGTGAGCCTGCTCCCTTCGATGGTGAAGGCCTCACCCTGGACGGTGAACTCCGCACGCTCATCGTTGCTGAGGTCAACCCCGGCGATGCTCAAGGTTGGGATCACCGTGGTGACGTCGGCAGGTCGCGTGGTGAAGAGGTCCATCAGGCTGTCCGCCGGCGGAACGAAGCTCGCCTTCACCGAGCGCCCTGCCAGATCCTCGAGCCGAAAGCGAGCAGTTGCGACCTCGACGGGGTTGCGAGTGTCGAGGTCGGTGGCGATCGAAAGAGTGAACGTTGCTTCGGGAGTGTCGAAAGCATCGCCCAGTGGCGAGTTGGAGCCGTCGGCTTCATAGGGTCCGGGGTCCCTATTCCATATGCCGGCGAGTTGGTCGCCGACACGAACCTCCGGGAGGAATCCAAAAAGCTCGCTCGTGACCTTCGGGTCGAAGCTGGCCGGGTCCAGGGCAGCAAGGGCGGCAGCGGCCATAGCCGCGGCCACAGTGGGATCGGCCGTGCGATCACGTGTGCCCCGAGACGTTCCCGCGGCGGCGAACAGGTCTTCTGGGGGCTCATCGACTGTCGCGGGCGCCGGTGGAACCGGCACGAGTAACGGCCGCTCGCTCCCGTTGAACATGCCGCGCACGACGGTGGCTTCGATTCCTGCTTCGTTGAGAACGTCGGCGACGAGCTCGGCCACCTCGCGCGGTGTGCCCATTCTGGATCGCTTCACACCTCGCGTTCCCCAACGCCGCGCCTGCCCAACAGAGATCCACGCCGCCGGATCGCCGGGAATCACAGCAATATGGTCTCGCACGTATTCCGTCAGCCCGGCAAGGTCGCCTGCTTGGGAGAGGTCGGCGAGGGTGGCGGCGACGTGGTCAGGGCTCGTGCGGATGCGGCGTTGCGTTTCCCGAAGGAGACTCCAATAGTCTGCTATCGAGACAGGCGCCCGACTCGTGGTTGTGACCGTTGAGGCCGGTGCGGTGACGGTGGATGCAATGGTTGTGGATGTGGCCGGGTCGGCGGCGGGCGAGCATGCCGTGATGAGCAAACCCCCCGTGGCGCCGGCTGACAGGACTAGAAACTCTCTTCTCGTCCAGAGGCCATTCTTGCCACCCACTTTTGCTCCTCCCCGGGACGCGCGCAGCTGCCCGTGCTTCCCAAGATAAGAATCAACCGCTGATCACGAAATACGTCATTCGGCGTAGCGGCTAGCGGATCAGCTGGACGATCGCCTTCCTGGGGAACAGGATGGCCCTGGTGTAGGAAGGCCGCACAACTAGCAGTCCCTGGCCGGTCGACTGCAGCTTGCGGGAGATGAACTGTGCATCCACTTGTTCCTGAACGCCCTGTCCGGCGTAAACGACCGTGGCCCATGGCGTGAAGAACGCGCCTTCGAGCTCGAGTAGAGCTTGCCCGGCGAAGTCATGATTCGCGGTTCCTTCGGACCACAGTGCCAGGTCGTCCAAATTGCCGACGGTTGGTGCCGTCCACAGCAGGGTTCCGGTCGAGCCACCCTGCAGCGTGAGGTCGGATGTGTCGGAAACGTACATCATGGTGCGATGCGCGATGAAGCTCGCCTGGCCCGCCTTGCGTATCTCACCATTCCGCATGAAAGCGACAGCCACATTCGAGGCTGGTGTGAATGGGAAAGGACTCGTCGTATCGGCGTTGATAGCGAGCGTTCCACCGGCCTGAATACGCACCTCGCCCTCGAAGATGACATCGCCCCCTGTGAAGTGGACGTTCCGCCCTATCTGGAGAGTGTTGCAGTCGACGTGGACGTTGCCAGAAACTGTGATCGTGGTTCCGGGAGGCCCGGACACGTTGCAGGGGTGTCCCAGCCCTGTTGGGGGCGGAGCGTTCCATCTCGTGAAACCGGCCGGGGTTGTGCCCGACCCGTCGTAGGCAAAGACCAGGTTGTCGATGTGAGGCGCCGGCGGATCGGGACATCCGTCGATGGCCCAGGCGGCGCCAAAGTTGTAGCTCGACTTGCAGTTGTAGCGGTGGTCCACCGGTGCCCGGGTAACGCGTCTCGATAGTGCTTCGGGGGGTGGATTGACCGTGCCCGAGCTTGTACAGGCTGGCTGGTTGCATCCGGGCGTTCCAGGAGCCAGGACGCGGATCTGCCCGCAGCCTTCGCCGACGACCAGACCGGCCGCACCGATGTGTGTTCCCGTCTGAGTGGGACATCCGGGCGGCCCATCGGCCCTGATGAATGCATTGCTGCCGTCGACGTCGATCACGCCGTCCGGGGCGCAGCCGGCACCGCTGCCGTCTGAGTCAGAAGCCGTCCAGCCGGGATCCAGCATCATCGAGTCGGTGTTGTAAACCGCATCAGTGATGATTCCACCAGCACCGGCACCGGAGCCTGACGCCGAGATGGCATCGCAGTCGTAGCGCTCGAGGATCAAGAGGTTGATGGCCAGGTCGGAACCCGATGGCAACATGCCGCGAGCAACGGCATGAAAGTCTGTTTGACCCGAGTCTGCGCCGATGATGGCAGCGAAGTAGTAGTTGCGATCGTTGATGATCTCGACACCGATCCGTTCGCATTGGACGCCGTCGTCCGTCACCACTGACTGGGTTGTGGCACCGATAGCGCCGGGATTGAGCAGGGGATGACCGTCGGGCACCGGATATGTGACCGAGGCGGTCCAACTCGAGCCGGTTGCAGTTGTCGACATTGCTGCCGTGCCGGAGTCGCAAGAGGCCGGCATCGTGGTGCAGTCGGCGCCCGAGAACATGACTCCGTCCATGTTCAGGTCGATGTATGCCAACGCGGTGTCACAAGCCGCCTGACCGTCGGCCAAGGCGAGTTGGGCAGCTCCGGCGGCGGCCGCATTGTCCGCAGTGGTCGTGGCCAGTGAGCGGTCGAGGCGAAGCCCTGCCAGGTCGAGTGCGACAGCAGCCACTCCAAGCAAGGCCACCATGGCAACCGCGACCATCAAAAGGACCGCACCTCGCTCCCGACCGTCGTTGCCGATCACGGTTCACGCTCGAAGCGCGCGACGGACTCTGCGTCAAGTGTTACCCCTTTGACGAAGAAGAGAGCGAAGATTTCCGTGTCGCGGGCGCCAGACACCTGCACACGACGTTCGTCGTTCGGCCGGCCATCGGCAAAGCACTGACCGAGGGAGTGGGTCCGCAGGCCGGCCTGGTCGATCTCCACCTTTGACGAGCGATCGGTTGCGGCAGTGCCGGCCGGATAGACATAGGACACGCACAGGACTCGACCGTCGACTCCGTCGTCGAGCTGGCCGGTTGCGGACCGGATGGCCACATCTGCAACATCGTCGAGCCACGCGATCATGGTGGTTTCGACGGAAAGGGTCGCTCCGTAGCGGGAAGCTTCGCGCGCTGCGTTGTTGATCGAGTTCTTACCGTTGAGTGCCAGCCCGACGGTCACGATGCCCAGGAGTAGCGCAGCCAGGATCGGGAGGATCATGGCGAACTCGATGAGAGATGCGCCTTCCTCGTCCTGAATTCTCCGCGCTCTGCCAGAGCCGGCCATCCCTTACCCTTTCATCCCCTGGAGGGACGTTCATTTTACCGCATAGCGGGCTACACCTAAATGGCGGGTCCGAGATCATCGAGCCAGAGTGGCCGACTTTGGGCTGGTCTGGTCCGATTGCCGTCTCTAGACGACGACCTGTGGCGGAAGACGCGGCGGCTCTGTAGCTTGCTCTTTCATGAGTTTGGGACAGAGCGACCCCATCCGCATTGTTGGGTGCCATGCCGAGGGGGAGGTCGGTGACGTGATTGTCGGCGGCGTCGCGGCCCCGCCCGGCGAAACCGTCTGGGAGCAGTCCCGTTGGATCGCCGAGGACCAGAAGCTGCGCAACCTCGTGCTGAACGAGCCCCGCGGCGGGCTATTTCGGCATGTGAACCTGCTTGTGCCCCCGAAGCATCCGAGCGCACACGCCGCGTTCATAATCATGGAGCCGGAGCACACCCCGCCCATGTCGGGATCGAACGCGATCTGCGTGGCGACCGTCTTACTCGAGGAAGGCATTGTTCCGATGACCGAGCCGCAAACGCGGCTGACATTGGAGGCCCCGGGTGGCTTGGTCGATGTCATGGCCCTTTGTGTCGATGGCAAGGCGGACCGCATCTTCGTTACGAACGTTCCGAGCTTCGCCGCGGCGCTCGGTGTTCCGCTCGACGTTGCAGGGCTCGGCACCCTGATTGTCGACACGGCTTACGGCGGCGACAGCTTCGTGCTCGTCGACGCATCCGCCCTCGGGTTCGAGATCGTCCCAGGCGAGGCCCGTGAGCTCGTTGATGTCGGGCGCAGGATCACGGACGCAGCCAACGAGCAGCTCGGATTCGCCCACCCGACGAATCCAGACTGGGCCCACATCTCCTTCTGTCAACTCGCCGGTCAGCTGGGGCGCGACGAGGAGCGCGGCGTCTACACGATGCGCAACACGTCGGTCATCGACCCCGGCAAGCTCGATCGATCTCCGACCGGGACCGGCCTGAGCGCTCGCATGGCGACGCTGCGCGCCCAGGAACGGATGGACGTTGGCGAACGGCTGGTCATGTCGTCGATCATCGACAGCGAGTTCCAAGGCGAGATACTCAGCGACACGATGGTCGGCGACGTCGCTGCGATCGTGCCTCGGATCAGCGGGCGGGCATGGATCACGGGACGCTGGGAGCTCACCGTCGATCCTTCAGATCCGTGGCCCACCGGCTACCGGGTGGCCGACACTTGGCCACCCATGCCTCGATAGCGGTCACTTCTTCTTCTTGGCGGCCTGTGCCACGTCTCTCGCCGTGGCTCCCCACGCGAGGAGTGTCTTGGGGTCGTTGAGGACCGTGTCCGGCACCAGCCAATAGGGCATTCGCGAATGCTGCGGCGATCCGGCGTCATCGAAGGGTCCCGATGTCGCATCGTCTGCTCGCAAGAACGCGTCGCCTGCACTGTCCACGATGGCGAACATCACACCGTCCGCGAACACGCCGTACCCGCCGAACATCTTCTTGCTGTTGACGTTGCCGAGCGGCGCAAACTCATCAACGAGCCGCTCGGCCATCGCTGCGCCGGCTGCCGACTGCTTTGCTCCCTTGTCTCCCATCGTGACCTCCTCTACTCCACCGCGACGGACTATGCGCCTGTTTTCGACAGCGATCAAAACGGCAGCGGCGGTTCCACCTCTGCCGTCAATGTGGAACGGCGCATCTCGCCTCGCCAGAATTCGATCGCGAGCGCGAGGCCTATGGTCACCATCACAAGCATGCCGATGGCGGCTGCGCTGTAGGCGGCAGCTCGCCCTGCCCCGTCGTAGAGGGCCCCAATGATGATGGCGGTGAACCCGGCGACCAGCGATTGGGCGGCTCCCATCACTCCCTGTGCCCCGGCCTGGCGCTCTTCGGGAACCGCCATTGCCGTGGCCACGCCCGCGGCTGAGATGGTCAGCCCATCCGACACTGCGTGAAAGAGTGACAGACCGAAGATCCACGTGCCGGTGGGGAGTTGACCGTAGCTGAACATGAAGATTGCTCCAGCGACCAGGCCCGCGGCAGCAATACGAAACGGCCCGATTCGTTGGGCGAGGCGCCCACCGGTCGGGCCGAGCACGACGAGCGGGATCGCAAAAAAGGTGATGCCGAGGTTGGCCATCCACGTGGAAGTGTTCAGATCCTGGTGCACGACGTCCCACAGGGCGTCGAATGCGCCGATCATCAGGAAGGTGGCGGCCCCGAGCACCACGGCGCCCGCTACGACACGCGAACGCAGCAGGTCGACGGCAAGCCTCTGGCTGGCAGCTTCTTTGGTCTCGCTGGCTGAAACGAAGAAGGTCGCGGGGAGGATGGCGGCAGTGACGGCCGCGACCACGACGAAAGGGGCAGCGAGCCCGACCGGTCCGGCGAGAATCGCCGAGATTGCCGGTCCCACGGCGAATCCAAAGACGTCGGCAGACAGCAGCCGCCCGAGGTTCTGACCCAGGTTGTCGGGATCGGCCAGGATGACGATGCGCTTTATCGCAGGACTGGCGCCGCCGATCCCGATGCCTGAAATGATGCGCCCGGCGAGTATTGGGCCCAGGCTCTCACCAAACCCCATCATGAGCAGTCCAACGACGTTGGCGATCACACCGACAACGATCAGCTGCCGAGCGCGGCCCCGATCGGCGACTGGTGCAATCAGCACCTGGGAAACGAACGCGGCCAAGAACCCGACGCCGATGACGACGCCGATCGCCGTCTCCGAAATGCCGTACGCGTCGCGAAAGTCGCCAACGACTGTGAAAAGCACTCCATACCCTGCCGACAGAGCGGCTGACAGGGCTCCAAATACCCATGAGGGGGAGAGGCGGCGAAGCACCGGGCGAGAGTAGTGGGCTTGCGGCTCTGCCGAAGTGCACTCTCAATGTTCGCGCGTCTCGGCTACTCCGTCAGGGGAGCGGTCCCGCCGGCACCCGTCGGATCCACGGTCAGGGCAATTCGCTCCGCGAGTTTGGCCATCAGCGCAGTCGCCATGGCCGGCTGTTCTCGCAGCAACCGCATGAACGCATCGGCCTCGATCACGAGCGAGCGCAGCCCTGCGTCACCGGCAACTATGTCCGCCATCCGCGGCAAGCTCCGCAAGACTCCAAGCTCGCCTACCGGCTCTCCGGGCCCGGCTTCGGCGAGAATGCGGTCTTCGTCTCCGCCACTCGCGCGAACGATGGCGCTTCCCGAGATGATCATCATCAACTCGTCCCCCGGTGAGCCCTGGCGGTAGACGACCATGCCCGGATCGAATTGGCGCTCCTCGCTGAGCTGAGCGAGCGACTCGAGCTCCTCAGGATCGAGATGTTCGAAAACGCTTGCTTGCTGCAACGCCAAGATCGCGTCCATCACGGAGAGCGCACCGTTGGTTTTGAGCAGAGTCTCGTGTTCCGGGATTGCGGTCCTCACGATTGGTGAGTCGTCGGTGGACGCGGTGACCGCCGCTGTCTCGAGGTCCTGAACCAGTTCATCGAACATGGCACGGCCGGCCAGGGCCCTGAACCAGTATTGATAGTCACTTGCCAACTCCTGAAGCGCCTGCAAGCGGTACGTTGGGGCGCCATCGTCCTTACCTTCGAGAAGAGCAGAGAGGCGCCTGGCAAGCGGACGGTCTGCGATCGACTCTATGGCCTCGAGCGCCTCGGCCCTCACTTCGGAATCTCCCGAAATGGCACCTCGCGCCACCAGTGGCAGTGCGGCTCTTGTTTGTTCTGTGGCGAGCGCCGTAATCACCCAGCGCTCCACCATTCGTTCTCGCTTCTCCAGCACTCGCGCCAGGTAGGTCGCCGCAACGGACGCACCGTCGACTCTTGCCTCGATCGCAGTGCGCCAGCGGTGCAGCTCGGCTGCGCGATCGATCTCACTTGCTGCCCAAGCTCGTAGGTAGTCGTCGTATCCGTCCTCCGCGACGAGCGATTGCAGAGCCGATTCACGCGACCGGATCGAACCGTGTTCGAGGACGTCATGAACCGCAGATCGATCTACCTTCGTCAGGGCTTTGGCTGCCGCAGCCCGCACCTCGGTCGATCCGTCGTCAAGAAGTTCTTTGAGCACTGCCACGGAGTCCCTGCGATTGGACAGCATGGAGGCGGCCATTGCCCGCACCCGACGGTCGCTGTGCTTGACGAAGCGGCGCGCATCGATGTGCGCCAAGTCGGGTTGGCGGATCACACATTGCATCGCCGCAGCTATCGCCTCCCCGTCGCCCCCAGCCACCATGCCTTCTATGACCTTGCGTCCCCTTTGACCGCCGATGATGCGTGCCGCATGAGCTCGCACTTCGCAGTCCTCGTCGTTGAGCGCTTTGTTGATAGCGGCTGAGGCGGCGTGTTCCCTGCCGAGCAAGGCGATCGCACGCCGACGGACTCGCACCGAAGGGTCGGTAATGCACGCCAGTGCCTCCTCGCCCAGAGTCTTGCTGCCGAGACTGGCAAGACCTCCGAGTGCTTCCC
>JAHEJX010000196.1 GCA_024638645.1 Actinomycetes bacterium | reverse complement strand
TGGTGATCGCAGGTATTGCCGTCATCGGCTCGACCCTCTGGTCTCAAGCGAGCGACTAACTCGCTTGCAAGGCGGCACCCGCTGGACGAAAGCCCGGCGGGTGCCGTATCGCGTTCGACCCAATTCGATTGCGTCCGGGATTCCTCTACGCACACCGGCTCACGTGCTTGCGTGGATTGATCCCGCCTCCCCGTCCCGTCATTCCTGCCCGAGGACCCTGGTGGGAGCCTCGGCACCGACCTACCTTCGGGTGGACCATAAGGAGAGCCGTATGTCGATCATACGATGGTTTGGAGAGATCGGCGCCGGCGACGTGGCAATCGTCGGCGGAAAGAACGCCTCGTTGGGAGAGATGTACTCCAACTTGACGAGCGAAGGCGTCGCCGTTCCCAACGGGTTTGCCACGACGGCGGCCGCCTACCGCCAGTTCATCGAAGACAATGACCTGACGCCTCCGCTTTCTTCACTTCTGCAACAGATCGATGACGACCCGGACCGTTTGGTCGACAATGCGCGACAGATCCGGGACGTCATCATGAACGCGTCATTCTCGCCTGATTTCAAGGACAACGTAACGGCGGCCTACCGGGAGCTGAGCGGTTCGGCCGAACCTGTTCCGGTAGCGGTCAGATCAAGCGCTACTGCCGAGGACCTTCCGACAGCTTCATTCGCCGGACAGCAAGAGTCCTACCTCATGGTCGTCGGCGAATGGGCGTTGCTGTCGTCGATACAAAAAGCGTTTTCGAGCCTGTTCACGGCTAGAGCGATCAACTACCGAATCGACATGGGCTTTGACCACATGGCTGTGGCGCTCTCGGTCGGAGTTCAACATATGGTGCGCTCGGACTCGGGGGTGAGCGGCGTTATGTTCACGCTCGACCCCGATACGGGGTTTCGAGATGTCATCGTGATCGACTCGATCTGGGGGTTGGGTGAGAACATCGTGCAGGGACGATCGACCCCGGACGAATTTCATGTCCACAAGCCGACGATGCGCGATGGCTTCACGTCGATCACCCGGGCAATCGTCGGCGAAAAGGAACTCACGATGCGCTACAGCGACGAGGGTCGTCGGATTGTGAATGAGCCAACACGTGCGGAAATGCGTCGTTCTCTGACCCTCAACTCGGACGAAGTCATGCAGCTGGCCCGTTGGGGCGATCTCATCGAGCGCCACTACAGCGATCGAAACGGGACGGAAACCCCCATGGATATCGAATGGGCCAAGGACGGCGTCACGGGTGAGCTGTTCGTCGTCCAGGCTCGTCCCGAAACCATCCACAGCCAGACCACCGGAGCCGTCGTGCGCCAGTACGCCGTATCAGGCAGGGGACCCATTCTCAGCTCGGGTATTGCGATCGGATCTGCCGTCGCCTCGGGAGTCGCCCGCGTCGTCGACGATCCCACCCAGCTCGAGCAGGTCCGGCAGGGAGACGTACTCGTGACCTCTACGACCGATCCCGATTGGGAGCCGATCATGAAGCGGGCCGCTGCGATTGTGACCGAACACGGTGGCCGCACGGCCCACGCTGCCATTGTTGCCCGCGAATTGGGCATCCCGGCCGTGGTCGGTGCCGCCGCAGCCCGGCGGTCGATTCCTGACGGACGTCCCGTCACGGTCTCGTGCGCCGAGGGAGCGGTCGGATATGTGTACGAGGGTGAAATCGCATTCCAGGTGAGAGATATCAACCTCGACACACTTCCGTCGACCAGAACCAAAATCATGATCAACCTCGGTGACCCCGATCAGGCGTACACGCTCGCTGCGTTGCCGGTGGCCGGTGTAGGGCTGGCCCGTATGGAGTTCATCCTGGCCGGCGCCGTGCAAGTCCATCCGATGGCGCTCCTCTCATATGAGGCGCTTCCGTCAGATGTTCGACGACACATCGACGAAATCACGTACGGATTCGAAAGCCGCGGTCAGTTCTTTGTCCACAAACTGAGTGAAGGTGTTGCGACCATTGCGGCCGGGTTCTATCCGAGACCGGTGATCGTACGTTTCTCTGATTTCAAAACCAATGAGTACCGCAACCTGATCGGAGGCACCCAGTTCGAACCGCACGAGGAGAATCCGATGATCGGTTGGAGAGGCGCGAGTCGATATATCGACCCCGCCTACCAGCCCGCGTTCGAGATGGAGGCCCAGGCGGTCAAACGGGTCAGAAACGTCCTGGGACTCAAGAATCTGCACATCATGGTTCCTTTTTGCCGCAGCGTTCACGAAGGCCGCGCGGTACTCGACATTCTGGACAAACATGATCTGCGAAGGGGCGACGACGGCCTGGAGATTCTGGTGATGGCCGAACTGCCCTCGAACATCTTCAATGCCGGCGCGTTTGCCGAGCTGTTTGACGGATTCTCGATCGGAACCAATGATCTCACCCAACTGGTACTCGGTGTTGATCGAGATTCGGAGCGGGTTGCCCGAGCGTTCGATGAAATGGACCCTGCGGTGCTCCGGGCCTGCGAGATGTTGCTGGATGTGGCAAACGAAGCAGGAAAGCCCGTCGGAGTATGTGGCCAGGCCCCCTCGGACTATCCCGAGTTCGCCGAGTTCCTCGTCGAGCACGGCGTATCGTCGATCAGCCTCAGTCCAGACGCCCTCGTCGAGACAGTCATCCGTGTTGCCGCTATCGAGAATCAAGATTTCGGCGTTCTGCTGGACTGACTCACGAAGCCGCTTCGGAGTAGCGTTCTTGCCATGACTGGCCAGGACCCCTTCCGTTTCTACGACAACCGGGAGAAGTACCTCCTCTTTGTAACAACGACGACGGAGAAAGAGGCGATTGCCCGAAGGGTGGGACGAGAGTTGGAGTTCTTGTCACCGAGACCAC
>JAHEJX010000109.1 GCA_024638645.1 Actinomycetes bacterium | reverse complement strand
GGGCGGATGTCGTTGCGGGGGCGGATGTCGTTGCGGGCACAGCATCAGAGGATGTGGCCGACGGCGCCGACGTCGCAGAGGACTGCGAGCATGCTCCGGCAATCAACGAAATGGTGATGACGGTCACAAGGCGGCCGGTCAATGCGGCATTCCGTGCTCTAGGGATTCGTTTCACATCTGATAGACGATCGAACCAACCATTCGGGTGACATTGCCGTCGGTGCGGTAGCCGGCCGCCGAGCGTTATCTCCGCTGTCGGTCATACTTGCGGGTATGTCAATTAGGGGCTCCACACGCGGGAAGGTGGCTGCTGCGGCCGCGTTCGCTATCGCACTCGCCTCATGCAACCCAGCCGACGACACCCGTCCGCCTCATCCGAGCTTCCGCCTGTAAATGAGTCTTCGACCTCAATAGCCATCACGTCCTCGACATCCGTTCCGCCACCATCGACGAATGCACCGCCTGAATCGTCGACCGGAGTCGAACTCTGGCCCGATTCATGGCATATGTATGGTTCGACCATGTCCCCGACTATTGCCGGAAGAGTGCTCGCCGCATCAGGGATATGTGCGCTGGTAGGCGCCGTTATGTGGACGTACAAGGGCGTCGTGATTCTGGTCACCGGTGATCAACCCGACTACTGGTTTGAGTTGGCTTTTGTCTGGTTTGGCGTTTCCACGCTTCTTCTCGCCTCGGAGTTGAACCGCCACGTGAGAAGGTCCCGGCCGGTAACCATCTTGGGGTGGGTGTCAGCCATCGCCGGAGGCGTCGCTTCCGTCTCCTATTTGATGGACGGAAACGATGAGGGCCTGTTCGGCCCCGCGGCCTTCGCGATGATGCTCTCGACGATCGTCCTCTTGTTTCTCGTTGGCGGCGAGGTCCAGAAAAATCAGTTGTTCGGCAAATATGAATTCGGCCCTCGGCTACTCGCCTGGTTGTACGTGGCAGCAATACCCGGTGGTGCCGTCTTGGCGGGCCTGTTCGGAGAGCGGTATCTAGAAGTCGGGCTCCTTGCGGTCGTCGCAGGCTGGGTGATTGTCGCTCTGGGTGCACTACACGGTCCCGGCGAACCTCTCGATTTTGCAGTTTGAGCCTTCGACCGCGCACATCCGGCAATCTCTGGCTTCGGAAGCGATCCCTGGAGCCGCTAAGCGCGAACCGAGTGTGGTCGGCCCATGAAGATTCGACTGACCGACCCGACGACCGCTACCGCCACCATGAGCGGAACGAAGACCATCCACAGGGCTCGAGAAACTGCAATCGTGGAGGCAACGAGCGTCATGGCTAGTCCCAGCCACCGATTCTCTTCACACCGACGGTAGGCATACCAGAACATCCACGCCGCGGATCCATCCATGATGGTGATCAACCAGGCTGGCCATTCCCAGTCGAAGATGAAACCGACACCTGTGTCATGTACTCCGAGGTAGAAGAGGACGGTCAGCACCAGGTGAGCGACGGCTAGTAGCGAAAACAATCCGACCAGCGTCCACGTCGAGACCATATATATTCTCAACCACGTTGAGATGGCCTTGCTCCTCACAGCCAGACCTTAGAGTCCGCGCACCATCCGACGCTGCTTGCACCGCTAACCGGCCTTCGGGGGCGAGTCGGGCAAATTGGTCACCCTTTGCGTTCGCGCTCCTGAGGTCCCGTGTCCGCGTTCGGGA
Organism: Actinomycetes bacterium; assembly: GCA_024638645.1. GTDB lineage: Bacteria > Actinomycetota > Acidimicrobiia > Spongiisociales > UBA5794 > JAHEJX01. The sequence continues at coordinate 9,620 of JAHEJX010000109.1, read as the reverse complement.
AACACCTTTATCCCCCTCTTCCCTTGACACCCGGGTCGATCCGTGTGACACTCCGGCAAGCCGTGACGCCCCGCAGGGGCAGTTGCGGCGTTTTCGTTTCAGGCTCACGAGGAGAGAGGAGGCCGGCACATGTTGAACTTCAGTGACACCATGACATTCGGCGACGCCAGGATTACTGGTACTGCTTCGGCCAACCACACGCCGGGCACCCTCCATATCCTCGGCGCAGTCGATCTTTCGGCTTCTCTCCGAGCGGATAGTTACACCTCAGCCCTGTAACTCCAGCCCGCTAACGGAAGAGAAGCCGCCCCGACGGGCGGCTTTTGCCTTTCACACGCAGCGCAACGTGCTCCACATCGCGTTCGCTCGGCGCAAAACAAGCCGCTCGGGTGGAGCAGACCTCGAGGCCATACCCGGTGCCTGGGAGGGATGAGGTTTCAATTACTTCCTGCTCCGCGACGGGACCTCCGGTGTTGTCGCCGCTCTGGGAAGAGCCACATACACGGCTTTCTGCTCTTCCCACCTCCAGATCTTGGGGGGAACGGCGATTGCACCGGGGGGACCGTTACGCATAGCGCTCCACAACATATGAAAGGAGGGGAGCCATGCAGCACATGCCAGTAGCCAAGATCCTGCGCGCACTCGAGCTCGCCGGCGTCCATCGTCGCCGCAGCCCGCGTTGGGTCGATGAGGCCGAGGCGAGCCATATCGCCAGGATGGACGAGGCCCGCAGCAGGCTCAACGTCAGGTGACCGCCTGTCGGCTACGCCGACAGGGTCGAGTTTGCTTCGCAAACTCGGTTCGCGGTTCGCAGACTTCGAGCCTTGGGGTTCCTCTCCAGTGCCATCTAGGGACGGCGCAAGTCGTCCCTAGAGGCGCGTCACTAGACGGCCTTCAGCCACGGTGGCCGGGGGGCTTCGATGCGCGATAACGGCGAGGGCACCGGTCCGAAGCGATTCTCGTCTCCGGCTTGCCAGGCTTGCCACGCGTCTGTGATCTCTTCTGTGGTGCGCGCCACGAAGTTCCACCACATCTTCACTTTCGTTCCCAACGGCTCGCCGCCGAGCAGCATCAGTCGTGCCGACTCAGCTCGAGTCTCGATGCGAAGCTCTTCGAAGCCAACCGGCACGATTCCCAACGAGCCGGGCTCGATGATGGCGTCCTCGACCTTGACCGCATGGTCGATGGGGATGACAGCGTGCTCGAAAGTCGGGTTGGCGGGAATTGCCACGCTCGGCCGGATGACCAGATCGATCCCGATGGTGGGATGGTCAACCGAGGCTTGGGATCGGGCCCCATCGAGCTCACCAATGAGCATCTGGGCTTGGGCAGATCCGATATCTGCAATCGGGAGATCGGCCAGATGCTGAAACGAAGACGCGCCATGGCGGGTTCGCTCTGTTTGCGCCAGCCACATCTGCACGCCCATCGTGCCGCTTTCTGCAGCGACGCTCGCCGTGGCGACGCCCTGTTCGGCATGGGCGATACCGTTGCCTGCCGTCATCAAGTTCAGCTGCCCGGGGCGAATGAGTTGTTCGGTGCCGAGCGAGTCGGAGTGGAGGGCGGAACCCGCAAACAGCCAGGTCACCGTGGCGAGACCGGTGTGTGGATGGGGGCCGATCTCGAGCGGCGGAGGACTGGCGACGTCGTCGGCGCTCATCAGGTCAACGAAGCACCACGGCCCGATCGTACGGCGGCCCTTGGTGGGAAGGATGCGAACGATGCCGAGCCGACCGATGTTGGTTTGGCGCCCTTCGCGAACCTCGATGGCGCTCATACCGAGATCGCTCGCACCAGTGAATTCGTCGATGGGGCCGCTCACAGAATCATCCACCTCCTCAGTATTCCACTATCGAGATCCGTAGTCTGACAACGAATACGGACACCACCCACAGGAGGGTCACCATCGAGATAGCGCCAACACCAAAGACCGGCCCTGAGAAAGAGATGCTGAAGGCGTTCCTCGACTCAAATCGGGACGTCATGATCTGGAAGGCCGACGGCATGCCTGACGAAGCCGGGCGCGCCGCCCCATTTGCTTCGGACACTTCCATGATCGGACTACTGCAGCACCTCGCCATCGTCGAGAAGTCTTGGTTCCAGAATATCTTCGCCGGCCGCGAGGTCGACTGGGGTTTCGACTTCGACGCAGACCGTGACGCCGAGTGGCACTTCGACGGCACCGAAACGCTTGCGGCCGCTATCGAGATGTACAACGAGGCCATCGCCGAATCGAACAAGATCATCGACGACTCAAACCTCGATGACGTCGCAGCCAAGAAGCTCAACGACCAGGACTATTCGCTGCGATGGATCATGATCCACATGGTCGAAGAGACCGCTCGCCATGCCGGGCATGGCGACATCGTCCGCGAACACCTCGACGGCACGCTCGGCTACATGCCGAGCTATTGACCCGCCACCAACGTTCCCCGATGCCGGGCGACATCGGCGGCCAGCTCGGCGAAGTCGGGGTCGATGTCGAAGTTGAAACCGTCCCAATAACCGTCGCGGCTGGGGAGGTAGCGGCGGGGGGTGACCGCGTTGTCTGTGAGCGCGATTGCCTTCAATTCTCGCTCCATCTGTCGGTACTGCGCTCTGGTTGAGATCAGACGGGGCTCGAGGACTTCGACCCGCACCTTGACTCCCCTCCTGACTCTTGACGAAAAGGGGTGGTCCCAGGCCGCGGCGCTGCCCCAGATCGCCACAGGAAGAACCGGCAGGTCCAGGTGCTGCGCCACGAAGCGCGGGCCCGGCTGGAACGCGGTTTCGATTCCGAGGACAGAGCCCTGAGGGAAGGTGGCAATCGACCTCCCTTGAGCCGCTACCTGGGCCGCCCCCCGCAGCATCGCTCGAAGAGAGCTTGGTGCTTCGGGGTTGATGACGATCTGTCCGCTAGCTGCCAGCAAGCCCTTCACCGGCAGTTCCTCGTCGAGGCTGGCCCTAGCCACGAACGTGAGCGGCAGGCTGATCGTGTTCAGGAGGACGGGCACGTCGACCAGGCCCTCGTGCAAGGAAACCACGACGTACGGGCCGGCGCCGAGGAGTTCGAGGCCCCCCACATCGACGATCAAGTCCAGCGCATCGACGAGCTCGGCGCTCCACCTCGCGAGCAGCCGGTCGCGCTCGTCGTGGGAAGCTGCCGCGGCTAGGCGGCTGACGCGCCGCTTGGAGACAAGCCGGCGAGTAGGAATCAGGAGCCGCGCCGCGTCACCGACCGAGCCTGCGGTGACGTTTGGGGCGATATTGAAGATCATTTGGTGGCAACGATGAATAGGCGGTGGAAGGGAAACAGCGTGGTTCCGTCTGGCCGTTGCGGATAGTCGGAAAGTAGCTTCTCCCGGCAGAGAACCGAGAATCGTTCGAGCTGCTCCGTAGGCAACTTTGCGAACACCGGCCGCAGGATGCTCCCACTCAACCACTCGAAGACAGGATCATCTCCGGATAGGACCTGGTGGTATGTGGTTTCCCAGATGTCGAGCGCTGAGACATGCGGACGGATGGCATCCCAATAGAACGATGGTCGATTGATATTCGGTTCGGCCATAGTGGCGGCCAGGCCGTCACCCTCCGCCGTCCCCAGTTCACTCAGTGTCGCCCTGATCGATTGATGAGACGGCTGCCACCAGCTCATCGGCATTTGCACGGCGAGCTGACCACCGGGGGCGAGCCCTCCTACCAAACGGGGGAAGAGCTCGCCGTGGTCGGGCAGCCAGTGCAAGACGGCGTTGGCGTAGATCAGATCGTGTTCCGGCCCAGGCCGCCAGTCGCGGATATCGAGCAGTTGCCAGTCGACTGCCGAGTGCGCCGCCCGTGCTTTTTCGAGCATCTCGACCGAAGAGTCACTGCCGACTACACATGCCTCTGGCCACCGAGTGGCAGCCAGACGGGCGATCTCACCGCCACCCGTGCCGATATCGTGAACCAGGGAGGGGTGTTCGACGGAGATTCGCGCAAACAGCTCGAGCGCCGGCCGCAGCCGTAGCCCTGCGTAGCGGTGGTACTGATCGGGGTCCCAGGTGATGGACATGGCGCCATCAACCTATCGCCTGAGCGGTCTAATCGCCCGGTTGGACGAGCTCGATGTCGTGGCTGCCGCAGGTGCGGCATCGCAGGCTGGGTCCAGATGCGGCCGGCGGATTCGAGGGCCCTGGAGCGCGGAGTGGAGCCACTGCAGGCTGACCTGTTGGTCCAAGCAGCTGGCCGGCACTGCGGGCGCTGAGATCCATACCACACGACGCACAGAACTTCGTGCTCGGGTGATGGGTCTGGCCGCAACTCGGGCAGCGGCGCCACTCGGCACCGTCGTGGACCTCCTCGACCGGCGCGATCTCTTCCTCTTCTTCTTCGAGCGTCGGGACTTCGAAATAACTGATGGGCCGTTCGGCTTCGACTGCTTCGATCGGCGTGGAGAAGGCCGGTTCGAGATCTTCGTCTGGCATGAGCGACCGGGCCACCGTGTTCATCGGGAGGACGTCACCGTCCTCACCGAGGTCGAACAACCCAATGTTCTGGCTGGCTCCGAACCCGACGGCTCCGTTGCTGAACCCAGTGGCGGAAAAGAGGAGCGGCGTCAGGTGGTCGTCCTGCGCCGAGCGCAGAAGAGCAAGAACCGCACCCTGGCTCACCGGACCGGTATTGATGCGGATCCGGGCGATGTGGGTTTCGGAGCGGAGCTCGACAACTCCGTCTGCTGGTTCCTTGATGTTCACTGTCCGCAGGCCAACGTGGTCGAGCCAGCGCTGAGTGGCGTGGTACGCCTCAGTAAGCGACAGGCGTGGCTGAGTTTGCGGCTTGAGTGACATTTCGACCCCGGAGAACTCCTGGTGACTCTATCGGCGGAATCCCAAGCCACTCAAGACGTTAGGCCGCAGCGGCCGGACGACAGACCTTGCAGGCGCGCAGCCCTCGCGATGCCGCCGCGCTGACGTCACGCAGCTCGATGCGGTTCTCCTCCCTTATTCGCTGTGCGTGTCGGCATGTCGGGTGGCAATAGATCTTGGTGGTGGCGCTGCCCACGAATCGCACGCCGCGTCCTGCTGCTTTATCGACTGCGTCCGCGTCGAGCCCCTCATGGCGAAGCAGCGCCCGCTTCATGGCGGGGCCATACGCGTACTCACCTACGGTGCCGTCGCTCTTGCCGACGCGATGGCATGGAATCAGCACCGGTACCGGGTTCTTGTTGAGTGCCGAACCGACGGCACGAGTGGCGCCAGGCCTCCCGATCTCGCGAGCGACCCATCCGTAGGGACGCAGCTGACCCGGCGGGATCTCGGCGGTCTTACGCAGCACAGCCTGCTGGAACTCGGTGAGTTCGCTGAGGTCGACGTCGACTGCACCGAGCTTTCCGCTGTCGATTGCTTTGGTGACCTGCGCGCGTAGTCGTCCAGGGAGTTTGTTGGCTATCGGAGCGAGGTCTCCCCTGCTGTGCGTGGCGAGGAATCGCTCCTTCTCGGAGTCTGGAGCGATTCCGAAGACCCCGGCGTCACTCCAGCCCACCAGTAGCTCGCCCGTTGGACCTGGAATCGTGTCGTAGAAGCGGCCGGTGTTGGTCGCCAGTAGCACCCGCTCGGCGAGGCGGCCGGGCGCGCTCGTGAAGAGTGCCCCAAGTTGGTCGGTGGTCTTAGTCATGACGACTCCTCCTGCGAGAGCACGCGGCGCAGTGCAGCGAGGCCACGGCTCACGTCTGTCTTGGTAGTTCCCTCAGGTCGATCCGTTGCAGCGGCTATCTCCCGATAGCTGAGGCCGACAACGTGGCGCAGCACCACTGCATCTCGCTGCGGCGGCGGGAGCGAAGCCAGTCTTTCTCGCCATTCGTCGAGCATTGCGGTGTCGAGTGCCTCCGATTCCACCGAGGCCGTGTCAGCCCGATCGAAACTGAGTTGTACCGACTTGGGCCGACGGGATCTGGTGCGGAACCAGTTGCGACACAGGTTCAATGCAATGGTCCATATCCAGCCAGACAGAGCAAGCGCCTCGATGCGAGACGCCTCGTAGGAGTGCAGCGCCTTGTGCACTCGGATGAACGTCTCCTGGGTGACGTCTTCGGCCTCGGCCGCTCCGACGTAGGTGCGAATGCCTGAGTAAAGGCGGTCCTGAAAAGCGAGGACGAGATCTGGAAATGCAGCGTCGACATCCTGCGCCAGCCGAGATGCCAGTGCCGATGCCTGAACGGTTGCCGTTGCCATTGTCCTCCGCCTTGGGTTACACCCTCGAGAACCCCGGTCGGTCAGGTTTAGTTGCAGTGTTCAGCCGACAAGGAGCTCGCGCAGCAGATCGAGGCCGACTGGGCCGACCCCGAGTAGGTCGGCGTGAAAAGTCTTCAAATCGAAATCATCTCGCGCCTCTAGCTGCGCCCTGATGTCCAAAATCGCACGTTCGCCGACCTTGTATGAGATCGCCTGTCCCGGCCATCCGAGGTATCGGGTCACTTCTGACTCTGCATAGTTCTGGTCGAGCGTGGCGTAATCCTCCAGCATCTCGACAGCCGTCTCAAAGGTCCAGTCTTCGCCGGGATGGAACGGCTGGTCGTCGGGAATGGGAAGCTCGAGATGAGAGCCGATGTCGATTACGACCCGACACGCACGAAGTATCTGTGCGGCTAGATACCCGAACACGTAATCCGGCTTCTCGAAGAATCCGAGCTCCTCGACGAGTTTCTCGGCGTAGAGGGCCCAGCCCTCGCCGAGTCCCGGGTACCAAATCATCACTCGATGCAGCCGGGTGAGTTGCTCTGCCCGAGTGATTTGGACGCCGACCTGCAGGTGATGGCCGGGGAAGCCCTCGTGGTAGAGAGTTGAGACCTGGTCATAGAGAGGGAAGGGCCCCGGGCTGTCCCCGAACGACCACCAGACGGCGCCCTTCCTCGTGAAATCCTCATTCGGCCCAACGTACGAGGCGCCGAGCGGGGCTCCGGGAGCTTGGAGCTTCACTTCGAACGCCCGGATCTCGTCCGGCACGTCAAAGTGGCTGCCTTCAAGGCGCTCCAACGCGTCCTGATTGCGCGCAGTCATGAAATCGACGAAGTCTTGACGATTGGCTGCGGCGCGCTCTGGCTCAGTCTTGAGAACCTCGAGAGCGTCGGTGATCGTGCCACCGGGGAGGATCTCATCTGCGACCTCCTTCATTCGAGCTCGCAGTTCTGCCACCTGGGACCATCCCCACTGGTACGTCTCGACAGGGTCGATCTCGGTACCTAGGAATGTGCGAGCTGCCCGGACATAGCGCTCGCGGCCAACGCCGTCTCTGTCGACGGCGTTCGGTAGGTAGGCGTCGGTCAACCACACACCGAATTCGCCTTGGACCGACTTGGCGCCGTCGATGGCGGTCCGCAATCGATCGGAAAAGGTCGTCGAGAAGTCGGATTCGGCGAGTTCCTTCGTCAAGACCTCGTATGCCGACGCCCCCGACGCAGCAACGCGGCGCTGGTCGATGACGGCGAGAACCTGGCGTTTGGCAACGGTCTTGCTCTCATCGATGCCGTGTTGAAGGCGGGCTCGGTATCCGGCGATGACGTCACCCATCGTCTCGAGCCGGGTGCACACCGCATCCCAGGCAGCCGGCGTCGACTTGTCCATATGCTCGAAGACGTCGACTGTGTCCTGGGCGTACGACGCCATCGAGTCGAGGTCGATCAGCCAATCGCCGCTCTCGTGGTATTCAATGGCTTCAGCGGCGTAATGTCGTGTTGACTCGACGGCGAGTCTTTCCCACTGATCCTGTGCCGTGGGCAGCGCGCCAATGGCTGCTTGCGAATCCCTGAAGAAGGCCAACCTGGCGGCCGCTCCGGCGGGGCTGAGGTCCGGCCACTCGGCATCGTGGCCGGCCACCCCGTAGTAGGTGGCTGCGATCGGGTCCAAAGCAGCGGCTCGATCAACGATTTCCGACGCGAGGGCAAAGATGGGGTGTTGGTTGTCAGGAGGCATACGGTTCGGACGTTAGCGATCGCGCGATCAACGAAGGCCCCGCATCCGCGCCTATGCGGAAGTAACGACTCGAAATGCCACTGTCTTTGCCTAGGCGAACACGGTCTTGGGCTTCGCCTCCAGCTCGCCGTCGACGTAGATGTCTACCTTCTCGTTGTAGAAGCTGACGTAGCCGGCGATGCGGCTGCTCTCCTCGACGGGATTGCGATACCACCACACGATGTCCTCGTGGGTGGTCCCATCGACAGTCACGTTGTAGTAGCTGGCGTCGCCCTTGTACGGGCATGAGGTGACCAGGTCGGAGTCTGCCAAGAGCGCCATGTCCACGTCGCCTTTCGGCAGGTAATAGCGGGTCGGCAAACCCGTCTCGAAGAGCAGGCGCGGCTGACGGCTCTCCGCGACCGTCACCCCGTCTATCTCGACGCGGATGTGGCGGGAGCTGGGGAGGATGTCGATGCGCGAGTATGGGTCGCGGGCATGGACGTAGACCTCTTCCTCTTCCTCGTACCAATTGTCCATGGCCGCCCAGTCGAGGCGAATGTGATCGACTATCTCGCCGACGGGCGACTCCTTGAACCAGGCGGCAGCGTTGGCCCGGTCGTCGTCTCCAACCTTGACGTTGTACAGATCAGACGTGCCGCGACTCGGGGAGCGGTGGGTTTCGCCAGACGGAGCCAGGAGCGATGTGTCAACGTCGGCAGCCGGGAAGTAGTACGTGGGGTAGTAGGGCTTCTCCCAGACCATCTTGACGTTGTCCGACTGAGCGACCGTCTTGCCGCCGATCACGGCGCGTACCCGCTTCTGGCCGTTCTCTACCCGGACCCGGCCGCGCTTTTTGGTTTCAGCCATTGGTGACTCCCTCGAGGTTTTTGTATTCGTCTTCGTGCCGAACGCTGCGAATCTGGTGTCATTCCGGCAATTGACGGGTCTACGACAATTAGTCGAATCGCCGCTCGGCCGGGGAACGTGCATAATCGCATGCGGCCCTATCGGCCTTTCGCCCACTTGGGAGGTGCCGCCATGCGGATACTGGTGGCAGACAAGTTCTCGGGAGACGCAATGGATCGGCTGCGAGCCGGCGGCCATGACCTGGTGTACGAACCTGACTTGACGGCGGAGTCGCTGGTTGCAGCCCTTCCGGGGAACTCAGCAGTCGTAGTTCGCAGCACCAAGGTCACCGCGGCCGCAATCGAAGGCGCCGACTCTCTCGACCTGATCGTCCGCGCCGGCGCGGGAACTAACACCATCGACATGACTGCTGCGACGGTGAACTCGGTCACCGTGTGCAACACACCCGGAAAGAACGCGGTAGCGGTCGCGGAGCTTGCCATGGGGCTTCTGCTGTCGATCGACCGCAACATCCCCGACAACGTCGCCGACCTGCGCCGTGGCACGTGGGACAAGAAGAGGTACTCGAAGGCTCGTGGCCTGATGGGGCGCAAGATCGGCATCGTCGGTTTCGGCGACATCGGAACGGAGATGGCGCGTCGGGCTGCCGCCTTTGGTCTCTCTGTCTACACCGTCGGCCGCCCGGGGCGCAGTGAGCGAGCCCTCGAAACGATGGCCAGGCTCGACGTCACTCTGGTCGCCAACCTCGAAGAGCTCTTTCAGGCGGTCGACATCATCAGCCTGCACGTTCCCTCCTCGCCGGCGACCACCGGAATGCTTGGCAAAGAACTACTCGGTTACGTTCGG
>JAHEJX010000195.1 GCA_024638645.1 Actinomycetes bacterium | reverse complement strand
GAGTTTCGAAACATGGTCGCAGAAACGCCTGGCGATCGAGGTCTACGGGTGCAGCTGTCCATCGCCGAGCGGATACTGGAAAAAAGCCGCTACTACGACATGGCGCGTGAGTTCGGCCGCCTGGTGGGTGAAGCCGGCGGCGGGCCATCTGACAACCGACTGTTGCTGACGACTGGCGGTGGTCCAGGGATCATGGAGGCAGCCAATCGCGGGGCGTTCGACGTCGACGCCCATTCCATTGGCCTCAACATCAGCCTCCCCTATGAGCAGTACCCGAATCCGTACGTGACACCAGGACTCAGCTTTCGATTCCGTTACTTCGCCCTTCGCAAACTGCATTTCTTGCTGCGTGCAAAAGCGCTCGTTGCCTTTCCTGGCGGATACGGAACATTCGACGAGTTGTTTGAAACACTCACGCTGATCCAAACCCGGACCATCAAACCGGTTCCCGTGATCCTGGTGGGACAGGAGTATTGGTCACGAGCGGTGGACTTCGATTTTCTCGTGGACGAAGGTGTGATCGATGTCGAGGATCGGGAATTGTTCTGGTTCGCCGAAGACGCGGCGGAGATATGGAACGGCATTCTGGAGTGGCACAATGCCAATGGCACTCCCCTGGATCTCGAAACCAGCCGAGATTGACAAACACGTACTCACAACGAGCGAGGAACCAACCATGAAGCTGTCCTTTCATGGAGCCGACCGTCAAGTGACCGGATCGTGCCATCTGGTGGAATACGCCGGCAGGCGCATCCTCATCGACTGTGGGATGTACCAGGGTGGCCGACGGTTGGCCGAAGAAAACAGTCAGGACTTCGGATTCGACCCGGCTTCGATCGATTTCATGCTTCTGACCCACGCACACCTCGACCACTGCGGCCGCCTACCGCTTCTCGTACAACGAGGGTTCAAGGGAGAGATCATCACAACTTCGGCCAGCCGCGAACTTGCCCGGATCGTGCTGCTCGACTCGGCTCAGATCCAGGAGGAAGACGCCCACCACCACAGTCGACGACTTGCGCGTAGAGGGAACGGAGGTCCGGTGAAACCCCTCTACACGGTGCTCGATGCCCTCAACACGTTCGAACTGTTCCGCCGGAATGCCGTCTACGGCGAAGCCCTCATGCTCTATCCGGGAGCATACGCAACCTTCTTCGACGCCGGTCACATCCTCGGCTCGGCCAGCATCATGATCGAAACCGAAGAACAGGGCGAACGGCGACGGGTGTTGTTTTCGGGCGACATCGGCAACGATGGGAGGCCACTGTTGCGGGCACCGGTAACGCCTGACGGGGCCGATGCGGTCGTCATGGAGACCACCTACGGCGATCGCGTTCACAGACCACTGGGGTCGTCTGTCACCGAGCTTTACGACGCAATCAACGGCGCCCTCGATCGCGGCGGCAACGTCGTCATACCGACCTTCGCCCTGGAACGAGCGCAGGAACTTCTGTTCTTTCTACGCGAGGGCATCGAACAGGAGCGCCTTCCTCACAGCCTGCCGGTGTACCTGGATTCACCGATGGCAATCTCGGCGACTGAGGTCTTCCGACGCCATCCGGAAGGCTACGACGACGACGTCGCCGAGCTCTTCCGATCTGGCAAGGATCCGTTTCTGCTTCCGGGCCTTCACTTCACCCGGGAGACTTCGGAGAGCAAGGCACTCAACAGCATCAGCGGCGGCGCGGTGATCATGGCCGGTTCGGGAATGGCGACGGGGGGTCGCGTCCTCTATCACCTCAAGCACAACCTTTGGCGCCGGGAAGCCAGTGTCATCCTGGTCGGCTTCGCCGCCGAGGGAACACTGGCCCGGAAGCTCGTAGACGGAGAGAAAAGCGTGCGCATGTTCGGTGAGGAGATCGCAGTGAGAGCCCAGATTCACACCATCAACGGATTCTCGGCGCACGCAGATTCGGACGAATTGTTCTCCTGGCACCGTGCGATCCAACCCGATCGGACCTTCCTGGTGCACGGCGAGGAGGACGTGATGCATCAGTTCTCAAAGCGTCTCGCGACAACCGAAATAACGATGCCCGTTCGGGGAGACGTGTTTGAGCTCTAGACGCTTTGGTCAAGACAATCTCGTTCGAGGACCACGTGACAGTTCCGAGTCTCCACGTGACGAATCATCCGTGTGACGAATCATCCCATGTAACAAGTGGGACCCCGGCCGCAGCCGGGATCCCACCTTTGTTGACGCGTTACGACAAAACGGACGATCGACTCAGCGACAAATGAGTTGGATCGCGTCTAGCACGGCCCCTTGACGCCCCTTGATGCCAGTAACGACTTTTCCGACCGGGCAAGCCAAGTTCGTCAGCAGAATCTGCGATTGCTGAGTCCCGACCGGGCCCTTGTCGTTGGTCTGCCCACCACCTAGTGGCGTGCACAAGACTCCCAGCTGATCGACGACCGAAGACGCTCGCACCACCAGGCCGGTCATCACGGACCCATCCGCACACGTGAGCGCGTCACCGTACGGCTGTCCTCCGGCTGGGTTCCCAATGGGTTGAGTATTGGACGTTTCACCTAATACCAACCCGACGAGACCCTGCCCCACGATCGGTTTGCAGCTGACAAATGTCTGGTCGATGTCGTTACCGGCACGTCCGCCCAGCCCGACAGCCACCGAACCCTCATCGCAGCTCAAGGGCCCAAACGGTGTGCCGCCTTGTCCCCCCAGCGGGTCTGTTTCCGTTTCCGTTCCAAGCAAGACGGCTCCGCCGGTGGGTCCAGCCGGTCCTTGCGGTCCGACAGGCCCTTGTTCACCCGGAACACCCTGCTCACCCGGAACACCCTGCTCACCCGGAACACCCTGCTCACCCGGAACACCCTGCTCACCCGG
>JAHEJX010000108.1 GCA_024638645.1 Actinomycetes bacterium | reverse complement strand
CACCTTCGTAATCGCAGCCGTCAACGTCGTCTTCCCATGATCAATATGACCCATCGTCCCAACATTCACATGCGGCTTCGTCCGCTCGAACTTCTCCTTAGCCATCTACAGGCTTCTCCTTTTTGGTCTATTCACCGCGGACTTTGGCCACGATTTCATCCGCGACCGATTGCGGTACTTGCTGATATGAGTGGAATTGCATTGTGTAGTTTGCTCGGCCCTGCGTCTTCGACCGTAGGTCTCCGACGTAACCGAACATCTCTGCCAACGGGGCAAGCGCCTTGACCACACGAGCGGTACCGCGCTGCTCCATCGATTCGACCTGGCCGCGCCGTGACGACAGATCCGAAATCACGTCACCCATGTAATCCTCAGGGGTGACGACTTCGACTTCCATCATCGGCTCGAGCAGATTGATCCCGGCCTTCCTGGCGGCGTCCTGCATCGCCATCGAGCCGGCAATCCGGAAAGCCATCTCGCTGGAGTCGACGGCATGGGAAGACCCGTCCGTGAGGTGAGCTTCGATGTCCACCAGCGGATAGCCGGCCAGAATGCCGGAGTCCATGGCGTCCCTCATGCCCTTGTCGACGGCTGGGATGTATTCACGCGGGACGTTGCCGCCCTTGACTTCGTCGACGAAGACGTAGCCGGTGCCCGGCTTGCCGGGGAACAGACTGACCTTGACCTCGGCGAACATTCCCGAGCCACCCGTCTGGCGCTTGAGCTTCGTCGTGACGCCTTCGATCGGCTTCTTGATGGTCTCCCGGTATGCCACCTGGGGACGGCCGACGTTCGCCTCGATCGAAAACTCGCGCAGCAGGCGATCCACGATGACCTCGAGATGAAGCTCGCCCATCCCAGAGATGATTGTCTGACCAGTCTCTTCATCGCTGCGAACGTTGAAGGTCGGGTCCTCCTCTGCGAGGCGAGCGAGACCGTTGCCCAGCTTGTCCTGGTCGGACTTGGTCTTCGGCTCAATCGCGACCGAGATGACAGGCTCGGGGAATGTCATCGACTCGAGCTGAATCGGCGAACCCGGCGAAGACAGCGTGTCGCCCGTCTTGGTGTTCTTGAGGCCGACCGCGGCAACGATGTCGCCGGTCATGATCTCAGTGATGTCTTCTTGGTTGTCGGCGTGCATCCGCAGCAGGCGCCCGAAGCGCTCCTTCTTGCCGTTCGTCGTGTTCACGACGGCATCGCCCTTGGCGGCAGTGCCGCTGTAAACGCGGAAGTACGTGAGTTTGCCCACGTATGGGTCGCTCATGATCTTGAACGCAAGGGCGCTGAACTGCTCAGTGTCCTGCGGCTTCCGCATCATCGAGGTTGCCTCGTCGCCGGGCTTGAAGCCGCGGGTCGCCGGGAGATCGGCCGGACTCGGCAGGTAGGCAACAACGGCGTCGAGCAAGGGCTGAACGCCCTTGTTCTTCAGTGCCGTGCCGAGCAGTACCGGTACGAAGTCACGATTGATCGTGCCCTTGCGGATTACCTGACGGATCTCGTGCGGGTCGAGATCGTGATCCATCAGGTATTTCTCCATCAGATCGTCGTCCTCGGCGGCAACGACATCGAGCATACGGTGGTGATAGTCGTCTGCCATCTCCCGGTATTCGTCGGGGATCTCCACGACCTCGCGCTGTTTGCCCTCCTCGTCGTGCCACACGATGGCGTTCATCTCGACAAGGTCGATGACGCCGCCGAACGCAGACTCAGCTCCCATCGGGATCTGGACCATCACGGGGTTGCCGCCGAGCCGCTCGACGATCGACTGGACACTGCCAAAGAAGTCGGCGCCGATTCGGTCCATCTTGTTGATGAAACAGATCCGGGGAACGCCGTACTTGTCTGCCTGCCGCCAAACCGTCTCAGACTGCGGCTCAACGCCGCTGACTGCGTCGAAGACCGCTACCGCCCCGTCGAGGACGCGTAGTGACCGCTCAACCTCGACCGTGAAATCGACGTGGCCGGGGGTGTCGATGATGTTGATGGTGTGGCCGTCCCACTCGCAGGTAGTTGCAGCTGAGGTGATCGTGATCCCTCGCTCCTGCTCCTGCTCCATCCAGTCCATAACGGCCCCGCCCTCGTGGACCTCACCCATCTTGTGTGTGCGGCCTGTGTAGAACAGGACCCGTTCGGTCACCGTTGTCTTGCCCGCGTCGATGTGGGCCATGATTCCGATGTTGCGGACGGTCTCGAGCTTGATGCTCCGTGCCATTGCCTTTTAGTCCTTAGGAGTTGGTAGGAGTGCTACCAGCGGTAGTGAGCGAAAGCCTTGTTTGACTCCGCCATCTTGTGAACGTCTTCACGACGCTTTACAGCCAAGCCGGTTCGGTTGGCTGCATCAAGGATTTCGTTGGCCAGGCGATCAGCCATCGTCGCTTCCTTGCGGCGGCGAGCGAACTCAACGAGCCAGCGAACGGCCAGCGTCTGGGCACGGCGAGGGCGAACCTCAACCGGCACTTGGTACGAGGAACCACCAACTCGGCGGGACCGCACCTCGACACTGGGCCTGATGTTGTCCATTGCACGCTTCAGCGTCTGAATGGGCTCGCCGCCGGTGCGCCGCTCGACGATCTCCAGTGCGCCGTAGACGATCCGACGCGAAGCGCCCTTCTTGCCTTTGAGCAGGACCTTGTTGATGATCTGTGACACGACGATGCTGTTGTAGATCGGGTCGGCCTCGACCTTACGTACTTCTGCGGGTGCTCTACGCATCTAGCTCAGCCCTTCTTGGCGCCGTAGCGGGAACGGGCCTGCTTGCGGCCATCAACGCCGGCGGCGTCGAGAGCTCCACGAATGACCTTGTAGCGCACTCCCGGCAGGTCACGCACCCGGCCACCACGCACGAGCACGATGCTGTGCTCCTGGAGGTTGTGGCCCTCTCCGGGGATGTAAGCCGTGATCTCCATGCCGGAGGTGAGTCGAACACGGCACACCTTGCGGAGAGCAGAGTTCGGCTTCTTGGGCGTCACGGTGTACACGCGGGTGCACACGCCGCGCCGCTGCGGCGACCCGGCGAGCGCCAAGGTCTTCGTCTTCTTCAGCTTCGGCTTGCGTCCTTGGCGGACGAGCTGCTGCACGGTAGGCACACTGCCTGCTTTCTCTTTCGGCGCACCTCGGCCCCCGCTCCGGGACCCGAGGTCATGTCTTGTCTCGTGTCTGCAGGTGTTTCTTACAGACGAAAATCGAGGCGTCGCAAGACGTCCTCGATCCCTATTGAGCCTCTCTGCCCACAACAGCCTCGTAGAAGGCCTCCGGGTAAGCAGGGACTCGGTGGGAAAACCGTTGCACGGAGTATATACAGGTCGCGACGGGGGTGAAGCCGGGGCGGAAGGTATCCGGTATCCGGTATCCGGTATCCGGTAGGTACTGGGTACCAAGACTTGGGTTGTGTGTCAGACCAGGCTGGTAATTCTGGGTCTATGCATGACTTTCACCGATTGGATGTTTGGAAGCTGGCTCGCAGGGTCGCCGGCGGCGTCTACAGAGCCACTCAAGGTCTCCCGAAGGAGGAGGCCTACGGTCTCAAGAGCCAGATGCGCCGCGCGTCCCTGTCAGTTGCCTCAAACATCGCCGAAGGTGCTTCGCGCGGTTCTCCGAAGGAGTTCCGGCGCTTCTTACAGATCGCAGCAGGCTCGGCCAACGAGCTCGAGACTCAGCTCCTCATCGCATCCGATGCCGGCCTCATTCAAAAACCGCAGGTGGCCGACCTCGCCAACGAGATTGAACGAATCCGCAAAATGCTCTACTCCCTAGAACACTCAACAACCTGATACGAAGTACCTACCGGATACCGGATACCGGATACCGGATACCGGATACGGGATACCGGATACCTAGAGCGGGAACTCCAGCGGCCCCTCTTGCTCCGTTTCGGCCCGGTCTTCAACCCGTTCAGGCCGCGCCTCCGGCGCCTCCGGATCATCCCGAAGTCCCATGAAGCCGATGAAGGCCACATACAGGGCCGCGAACTCTTGGCCGGATTGGTATAGCCAATAGACAGCACCTGCTGTGAAGAGCACCGAGATCACCTTGGCAGCGCTCGCCCCCTTCTTCGGAAAGAAGATCTGGAGGGCGCTTGTCAGCATCTGGCCACCGTCGAGCGGACGGATCGGCACCCAGTTGAGGAGTCCCCAGAACACGGTGGCCACCCAGAAGCCGACAGCGACGAGCTCGATGGTGCGTTCGGCAAACACGTCTGCCCGAAATGCGAGCAGTACTGGCACGCCGAACGTGATGGCTAGCGCCGACCCGGCGGCGGCGATCAGGAACTTGCGGCCCGGCGTCAAACCGGCAGGCGGCGGGTATGTCGTGACGCCGCCGAGCGCGAACAGCGTGATGCGCACATCCTGTGCCCCAAAGCGCCTAGCCGTCAGGGCGTGGCCCATCTCGTGGAGCAAGATGCCGGCCAAGATCCCAACTCCGGCGACCGCTGCGTCGACGAGGTCGTTCGTAAACGAATAAGCGATCCACAGGATGAACAGGAACGAGAAGTGGATGCCGACTGGGATACGGCCGAGGTAGAAGCGGAGCACGGCGGTCAGGTTAACGAACGGGAGCCGTTACCCGACCCCAACACGCCCGATCCCGAGGGTGCACGTCCGGCATAGGGCCACTTGTGGTCATTCCAGGCTTGCTGAGGATGACAGCTTCCGCACTGGAAAGAGAAGTGTTGCGCACACGGCAGCCGCCACTCCGGCGAGCAGCTGGACCGCCACGAACGCCGGCGCCGAGCCGGGGTCGATGCCCGTGTACGTGTCCGTGCCGATGCGGGCGAGCGTCACGGCCGGGTTGGCAAATCCAGTCGAGGCTGTACCGAAGATGCCGGCAGCTACCCACGCTCCGACTGCTGGTGCAACGGCAGGGATCGCCTTGACCCGCACGAGCCCGAGAATCAGCAGCACAAGCACGAACGTAACAACAAACTCGGACCCGACGATGCCGGGGCCGTCACGGATGGTACGCGAGACCGCCAGCGGTCGCTCCCCGAAGGTCACGTTGGCAAGCGCCACGCCGACGACACCGCCGCCTATCTGCGTAGCGACATACGCCAGACCCGTCCGTGGCCGAATCCCTCCCGTCAACCAGAATCCGAGGGTCACCGCCGGGTTGAAGTGCGCACCGGAGACGGGGCCGAGTAACGCTATTAGAGCGCCCAAACCCAGGCCGACCGTGAGCGCATGGGCCAGCAACTGGCCGGCACCCTCTGCGCCGAGCTGGTCTGTCGCGATTCCGCTGCCAACCACAACGAACAACAACAGCGCCGTCCCAATGAATTCAGCCGTCAGCTTGCGCGGGATGTCGAGCACGGACGGCAACCTAGCCGCAGACGGGACCGCAGCGATTCACCGTGAGTCGGATCTTCTGGCTCCGGTATCTCGGCCGGCCAAGGGTACGGGCTAACGCACGATCGGTCGGCACTTGTGTGGGTCGTCCTTTGCAGCCGACCTAGACGTTGGCGAGGCGTTCGCTTTCGACCGCGAGGCTCTTTGCCAAGCCGCCGATTCCCTTCACCATCTGCTTGTGGGTGTAGCCCTTCATCATTTTGCCGAGGAGGTTGGGCTCATAGCTGTAGTTGAGGGTGAGCTGGGTCGCGGCACCATCGGGCGCGATATTGAAGTCAGCAACCGCGCTGCTGATCGGGAGCTTGAAAGCCTCATAGATATGCACTGTGAGCCGCTCATGCTCGTGGTGGGCTGCGACTCTTTCGTTGACCGAGCCAAATGGGGCGAATTCGCAGCTTCGCGTCGAACCCTCCGCCACCGGTCCTTCGGAAGTGAGGGCGGAGGTCTTCACACCAGGGTTCCACCGTTGGATATCACCGAAGTCGTGGAGAACTTCCCACACCTTTTCGACCGGAGCATCGATCTGACGGTTGATGGTGAACTCGGGCAAAGGATTCCTTCCGCAGACGCAATATCAATGCGATCGGTTGCGAGAGTATTCCGCTCTTCACCACACGAACGGCGACGCCTTCATTGTCGCCGGAACCGCCACGCCCAATTCTTTGCAGATCGTGGGCGCCACCTGCAGATGGCTCAGAAGCTCGGGCTGGACACCCCGTCCCGAGCCGTCCCGCGGCACGGCGTAGATGGGTACGTTGCGCACACCGTCTTCTGTGCCGCCGTGGTATTTGTGTTCGTCGTGGCCATGATCCGCAGTCACCAACACCGAGTAACCCAGCCCGAGCCACCGAGGAACCGCGTCGGCGAGAAGCTCATCGATGTCACTCACGGCTTGGGCGTACTCCGTGCTGGCAACGCCGTGGTCGTGACCGGCGTTGTCAATTCCCATGGGATGCACCAGTAGATAGTCCGGCCGATAGCGGCCGGCGAGGAGCACACCGCGCAGAATCATCTCGCTGTCCGGTTGTGCGTGATGCTGATAGAAACGGCCATACGTGATTCCGTTCTTGCCGTCGTCGTACTCGAGGTGCGCAATAGGGTCAAAAGGGCTCTCGTGATAGAGCTCGCTGAACCAGTGAAACGCGACGGCAGCCGTCGTCAGCCCTGCGGCCCTGGTGGCGGCGAACACATTCGGTTGATTGGACGGTTCGGAAGCATGGTTCGAAGTCTTGCCATGTCGGTAAGGCGGAACACCGGTGTGGAGCGATTCGTAGTTGGGCCGGGACATTGTCGGCAGCACTGCCCGACTCGTATACCTCGTCGCCGCAGACTCCTCGACGAGGTGCTCCATGTATCCCATGCGGCGACGGGCAATCTCATCGCCGAGGCCGTCGCACAGGACCATGACCACTTTGCCGGGCATCAGGAGATGTTATTCACCATGTCAGGTCGGCAGCCACCGGTCGGTGAGAAGGGAAGCCATCACTCTGGGGTGACGTATGCCGCAGTGAGACCGCCATCAACGAGAAAGTCGCTGCCGGTGACGTATGAGGACTCGTCGGACGCCAAGAACAACGCCGCTTGCGCCATCTCCGCCGCCTCGCCGAATCGACCCATCGGCAGATGCACCAGTCGCCGCCGTTTCTTCTCGTCGGTATCGAGGAACTTCATCAGCAGCTCGGTACGCAGCGGCCCTGGACAAAGTGCGTTGACTCGGATGTTCTGGCGGGCGTGGATGATGGCAAGCTCGCGAGTCATTGCCAGGACCGCACCTTTGCTTGCGGTGTAGGCGATTTGTGGTGTCGCCGCCCCCATGATCGCTACGAATGACGCAGTGTTGATGATCGAGCCGCCCCCTGCATCGCGAATGGCGGGTATCTCGTACTTGCACCCGAGGAAGACGCCTTTGGCGTTGATGTCCATCGTTGCGTCCCACACAGACTCATCGGTTTCGACGGCTCCCCCATCGTCCGCCAGCATCACGCCCGCGTTGTTGAATGCGATGTGCAGGCCGCCAAAGCGTGTGACAGTCGCTTCGACCATCTCGGCGGCGTCGGCTGCGACGGACACGTCGGCCGCGATCGCCACCACATCGCCGCCCGCCGCCTTGATGCCCGCCACAGTCTCGGCATTGGCCCCCTCGTTCTTGTCGACACACGACACCCTGGCGCCGTGTGTAGCAAACAAGATGGCCGTTTCCCGACCGATCCCAGAGCCGGCGCCTGTGATGAGTGCGATCTTGCCTTCCAACCGTCCCATTAGATCCTCTCGAAGTACCTAGCCCGCTCGAAGTCCGTTACCGCAGTGCGGGCCGCCTCGATCTCTACCTCGGCGGCCCGCAGGTAGTGATCGACGACGTCGTCTCCGAGTGCGGCGCGGGCGAAGTCGCTGCTTCGCAGGTTGGCGACGGCTTCCTCGAGCGTAAATGCCACCCTGGCGAGGTCGGTCGCTGCGTACACATCCCCGACGAACATGTTCGGAGGCTCGATCTGCTCTTCGATGCCGGTAAGCCCTGCCGCAAGCGAAGCCGCAAACGCCAGATATGGATTGGTATCGGCCCCCGGAATTCGGCACTCGATTCGCAGGCTTGGGCCGTTTCCCACGACGCGGAATCCCGCGGTGCGGTTGTCCCTCGCCCATGCGATCCTGGTCGGCGCCCATGAGGCGTCCTGATAGCGCTTGTATGAGTTGGTTGTCGGGGCGTAGAACACCATCAGGTCGGCGACATTGCGCATCCAGCCGCCAAGGAACCAGCGGAACTCGTCAGACACCGAGAAGCCGCCCATGTCGTTGTCGCCTGCGAAGATGTTTTCACCTTCGCGCCACAGGCTGAAGTGAACGTGGCACGAGCTTCCCGCCTCGGCAGTGTGCGGCTTGGCCATGAACGTGACGCTCACGCCCTGGGCGTCCGCGGTCTCCTTGAGGCATTGTTTGAGGACCACGTGCCGGTCGGCCATTGTGACTATGTCGCCATAGCGGACGTTGAGCTCGTGCTGGCCCCGGCCGAACTCGCCTTTCGAATTCTCGACGGGCACCCCGGAGTCCCGTAGGTGGCGCCGAGCAGCTCCGACATACGAATCGACGCGTGCTCCCTGGAGCAGGTGATAGTCCTCGATGTAATAGCCGGCCGGATCGAGGCCGACGTATCCCTTCTCGTGCACCTCCCGATAGGAGTCGGCATAGAGGAAGAACTCGAGCTCGCTGGCAGCCATCGCATCGAAACCCAACGCGGCGGCCCGTGCTGCTTGCCGCTTCAGAATCGACCGAGGCGCCACCGACACGGGCTCGTGGGTGGAGTCGGATTCCAGGTCGCACAGGACCAGTGCACTCCTTGGTAACCAGGAGGCAATTCGCAGCGTGGCAAGGTCCGGAACCAAGTGGAAGTCGCCGTATCCCAGCTCCCAATTCGCAAACGTATAGCCGGGCACCGGCTCCATCTCCATGTCGACAGTCAGCAGGTAATCGCAGGCATGGGTACCGGAGTCGGCGGCCGTCTCGACGAAGAAGCCTGCGTCGAATCGCTTGCCCATGAGGCGTCCGTAGTGGTCGGTGAATCCGACCACCACGGTGTCGATCTCGTCTGCGTCATGGCGAGCAGCCAACTCCTCAACCGTCAGCATGCCATCTAGGCTCACACGCCCTCCCAAGTATCAGTGTCGCAGGAATCCGGAAAGATCGAGCAACTCCACCAGTGCCTTTTCCCGCTCGATGCCGGCAGCCGGAATCGGGATACCGCTGGCATCGGCTATCCGGTTCATCATCTCGAAATTGCCAAACACGCTCGCCGCGTCGAGCAGAGCTTCCGGTCCAAGCTCGGCAATGATTTCGGAATGCAGTCGCCCCAACGGCTCGGAGTCCGTCAGAATCGAATCGACAAAGCGAAGCAAGAGGTTGCCTCCCGGGATCCCAATGTCGATCGATGGATCGCCAACGGCCGCCATCTCGAGGTCGTATTCGAATGCTTTGGCGCTCTCCCGGAGCATCCTCGTATGGCTCAGGGTTCAGTAGAAACACTCGTTGTGCATGGATGTCCGCGACGAGACGATTTCTATCTGAGCACGGTTCAGCCCTGGTTGGCGGCGGAAATCGTCCAGAGCCATCTCCCACCCGGTCATGTACTGGGGTCCGAACAATGCCTGGAAGGCCGCCCCCTCGTCGGGGAGCAGGTCGAGCACAACCGGTATTGGCCCCGGCGGCACCGGAATGTGCGTCCTGCGTCGCTTCAGACCCGCGGTGATGTTGCCGGTTGGCTGTCCGGACACTGGATCGGGAAGCGGCTCTTGGCGAGCTCCCAACGCACGATGGGTGCCATCGACGGCAGCCAGCATCGAAACCAGTCCAATAACCTCGACCGTCGTTGGGTCGCCGGCTTCGTCGGCGGCCGTGCGGACAATGGCACCATTCATGGCCGCCGGCTTGGCATAGAGCGTGTCGGCAAGGTCGGCGACGGCGGGACCGAACCACTCATCACCCGCCCGGCTGGCCGCCGTCCCGCGGCGAGCAGCGGCGAGCAAGGCCAGGCGCTGGCCACTATCGAGAGTTGGGCCGGGGCGGGCAAAGTGAGCCCACGTATTGATGTACGAATACCTGAGGTCGGGCCGAATTGGCGCCGGGCTGCCCACGAAATCGAACATGGCAGAACGCTAGCGGTTCGGTTCGGAAGACTTCTCTAGGAAAGCTTCCGCATGTGAGCGGCGCGGACCAGCTACGCCCGCATACTCGGGTCAAGCACCAGGCAGAATGGGTGATCGGCCGGATCGAGGAAGACACGCCAGGTCTTGCCGGGCTGGGACACCGTCTTGCGAGCGCCTAGCGCTAAAACCTGTCTCTCCCCCTCGTCGAGGTCCGGCACATCGAAGTCCAAATGCAACTGCTGGGGATGCTCGGAACCGGGCCACACTGGTGGCCGGTAGTCGACGACCCGCTGAAATGCGATCGTCGGCCCGGACTCACTCTGCAGTTCGATCCAGTCGTGGTCATCTGGGCCAACGGGGCGGACGGTCCAACCAGTGAGTGCACTGTAGAACGCGGCGAGAGCCGCCGGATCTGGACAATCGAGGGCCACGACGCTGAAACGGGCAATTGCATTCATCTCATGCAATGTAGCGGGCGCCAACATCGCGGATTGTGGGCCCGACGAGCGGGCGCTCTACGCCCAGGCTTCGAGAAAGTCCTCGAGTCGGCGGAAGAAGCTCGGGTAATACTCATCGACGTCGCTACCGATGTTGAGGATGAAGTTCACAAACATCAATGTGCGGGCCGCCATGAAGTGCTCAATCTCTCCAACGTATGTCTCCGGCCACGGTGCGATCGCCGCGTACCCTTCGGTGAATGCCGCCCTCAAATCGGCGTAACTCGGCTGGTCGCGCTCGTAGAAAAGGGTGATCGCCACGTCTTGGACCCGATGCCCCCACATCACGTCTTCGAAGTCGAGCGCGATCATGCGCTTGCCCGTGACGTGCACATTCCATGGATGAAGATCCCCGTGGAGGACCTGGGTTTCAGCCTGCGCAAGCTTGCCAAATGCCCTGGTCGTCACGCCGATGGCCCGATTCATGATGTCCATTCGGTTGCCTGAGAAGAAGCGAGCGTTCTCCGGCCGGTCATAGGTCACCGGATCAAGCTCCTCAGGCCAGTAGAAGATCGTGTCCCACGCCATGGGCCGAATAGACGGTGCAAACCGCGCCCCATGAAGATGAAGCTGGGCTGAGAGCACGCCAAGCTGGTGATACCGCTGAGGGGTTAGCTCCTCAGCGAGAGGCTTTCCCGGTATCCACTCGAACAAGACACATCGTCGCTCCCCCGGCACGCCCTGAGCGCCGGCGTAGACGGAACGGCGACCTCTTTTGTCCGGTACCACTCGACAGACGTCGACATCGGTTTCGGCGGCGAGCGCCGCCACCCATTCGAGTTCCACCTGCGCGTTTTCGTCCGTGTGGTCCTGCATGTAATCGATGCGCAGTGCGAAGGTTCCCTCGGCTG
>JAHEJX010000107.1 GCA_024638645.1 Actinomycetes bacterium | reverse complement strand
CGCCCCGGATCCGGGTCAATGCGGTAGCCCTCGGCGTGATTCTCCCCCCACCCGGCGAGGACGACTTCTATGCGGAAAAGCTCGCTTCGAAGCTTCCGCTCAAGCGGGTCGGCGGGACCGAACCGGTCGCGGCAGCGATGGTTGCGCTCATCGAGAACGAGTTTGTAACCGGCGAGATTCTCCGGATCGACGGCGGAGGTCATCTCGAGTGAATTCGAGCTGACCTCGGCTCGCAGTTGGCATGGCGAGCGGATCATGGCGCCGTCTCGGTTGTGGCGAGCGTTATCCTCACAGGATGCGATGTCCAGAGTGCTCAGCTGAAATGACCGAAGGGTCCATCGTCGGGCGGGCGCCGGGCGTGAAGTTCAAGGTCAGGCCGGGAATAGCCGGCGACCTCACCGGTACACGCCTCACCACCGGTATCTTCAATCACAGTGCGCCGGCGTTGCGGTGCGATTCCTGTGGCACCGTCGTCATTCCGCCGCAGCGTAACGACTAGTGGGCGTTCGGTTTCAGGTGCGGTCGCCTCACGAACTCGAGCGCGTCCTTGGGCTTTCGCCGCCGCTCTGCATCTCGTGACGCCCTTGCGCGAAATCTGATCTCTTCTACTGCAGTACGCGGTAGTTTCATGTAAAGTATCGCTAGTAACGATTTAGGAGCGTGGAACGCGTGGTAACGAGCAGCGCGGACTATCCACAGGTTCTCGACACGGCCATGGTGGCCGACATGTTGGGCATGAATGTCCAGGTGGTGCGGCGAATGGCTCGCGAGGGTACGATCCCGGCTTACCGGCTGCCGGGGGGACGTTCCTTCAGGTTTTTCCGAGATGAAGTTCTCGATTGGCTGAAGAGTTTCCCAGTTCAGGCGGATGCCGAGGCCGAGGTCTCGGAAGACACATCCGTATTGGAGTAGGTCTACACAAGAGAGATTGGCCAAACACCCCTGGTGGCAGATTTGCCACTTTGGGTAGTATGG
Organism: Actinomycetes bacterium; assembly: GCA_024638645.1. Classification (GTDB taxonomy): domain Bacteria; phylum Actinomycetota; class Acidimicrobiia; order Spongiisociales; family UBA5794; genus JAHEJX01. The sequence continues at coordinate 10,394 of JAHEJX010000107.1, read as the reverse complement.
CTTTTCCCGCTCTTGGAGCGGCAGCCTTAGATTGGGTTCGTCTTGATCGAGGCCGGCGCCAGAGGGGAGGCCGGATACATCCGGCCGATAGGAGTGCGCCACTTTGGTGGCGTTGGGGAAGGTTGGCGGAGGATGACGCAAACGGTCAACCCGGTGGATTCCGGGCTGGAACCGGTAATGGCGGACCCGGCTCCGCGCCGCCGATGGGTCGGCAGGCTGTCTCTAGGCCATCTCGTCATGATTCTGGCCGGCCTGCTCGCCTTCCTGCTCGTGCTGGCAGTGCTTCGAGACAACTCGGCTACGAGCTTCGTTGCCAAGGCCGCCCGAGACATCCCGGCTGGAACCACAATCGGTGCCGACGATGTCGAGCTCGTCGAGATAACGGGCGACGCCCTTGTCGGCGCGGTATTGACGTCAGACCAGATCAACCGAGTCATCATCGACGGGCAAGTCACGAGCCGGGCGCTGGCCGTTGGCACACTGCTGCAACCATCGGACTTTGGCGCCGCCGGAGTCGTGACCGATATCAGGTCAATGTCGATCCCGGTGTCGCCGGCCCGAGCCGTCGCCGGCTCCCTCAAGCCGGGCGATCTCGTCGACGTCATTGCCAGCGATCAGGACGGCAGTTGGTATGTGACGACGAGTGCGGAGGTGCTTGCGGTAGCCGCTGAAGCGACTGGATTCTCGTCTGGTGACTACACAGTGACGGTTGCCGTCGATCCGGTCATCGGGCTGCGCTTGGCGTGCGCTATGGCGAACTACAGCATCGACATCGCCCGCTCCACCGGCGCCGCTGCCATTGGCGACGCGCCCATACCGGAAGCCTGCCAGTAGGGGAGGCCGGGGGATGCGCGAACCCGCCGTGATGTTGGCCCACTCGGTCAGGGGTTGGGCTCAGGAGCTTCACTTTTTTCTGATGGACCACGGCGGCGCCATGGTGCGCGGGTATGTGATGTCACCTGAGGATGCCGTTACCGAGCAGTACGACGTTCTCATCGTCGACGATGTCACTTCTTTCCTATCGACGCGACTCGTTAGCAATCTGCAGCGCAACGGTACGAGGGTGATTGGGGTATACGACTCCGCCGACCCTGCCGGGACGGGCAAACAGCGGTTGCTCGAGCTAGGCGTTGACGAGGCACTCGCGGACACGACGCCACCTGCGGAATTCGTCGAGGCTGTTGCCCGCATCTCGGGTCCTTTGACCGTCGATGCTCCTGAGTTCCAGGGGATCTTTGATTCGATTGTCGGCGAACCGGCACGCCCTCTCGACCACGACGCAGTTCCGCGGCGCTCCACTCGAGGTTTTGTGGTGGCCGTCGCTGCCGCGACCGGCGGGGCAGGCGCTACGGAAGTGGCGATCCAGCTGGCAACTGAGCTGCGCAACCGCAACCAGGCTGTGGCGCTGGTCGACGCGGACGAGCAGTCACCCAGCGTGGCACAACGGCTTGGGTTGGGCCTGCACCCCAACATTCGCACCGCAGTCGACGCAGTTCATCACGCGACCGGTCGCCTACACACAACTCTCAACAAGCTCCCCGTAGCCGGGCTCGAGGTTCTCAGCGGGCTGCCGAATCCTCGAGATTGGTTTGAGCTGCGCTCAGGCGAAGTCGTCGAGGTACTAGCTGAGCTGGCGCGGAACCGTCCCTATGTCGTTGCCAATGTCGGGCCCCGCATCGAAGATCTCCCAGAAAGCGGAGGTCCAGCCCGCTTCGCGGTGACCCGAGCCACCCTGAGCCTTGCCGATATCGTCATCCTCGTCGGGTCGACTACCCCGGTGGGAGTGACTCGGGTGGTTGATTGGCTAGCCGATGGACGATCGTTGGTCACCGGCAAGCCGTTGCACGTTGCGCTGAACCAGCACCCGGGCAGCTCGTTTGTAGCCACCGAGATCGAGAACGAGCTGCGCCGCACCGTGTCGCCACAGTCGATCACCTTGCTGCCATTCGACAAGCGAGTCTTGCGGGCTTCCTGGGAGGGCGACTTTGTCGCCAGGGGTCCGTTCACAAAGGCCGTGACTCGGCTGGCTCAGCACGTTCCAACCTACGCCGAGATTGCCCAATGACCGCTGCCCCCAACGCATACGAGGCGATTCGGCAGCGCTCCCTCGAGCGAATCGATGCCGAAAAGCTCGATCCGAACCACGACGTCGGCCGAATCAACGGCGTTGTCGCCAACGCCGTGGACGAGTACCAGGCGCTTGCCCATCAGGGAGCCCATGGCCGGCGGGCGCTGCGGGATCCGGCGGAGATGGTGCGTCGAGTGCTCCGTTCGATCACCCGATTTGGAGCGCTGACCGATCTGTTCGAACGTCCCGAGATCGAGGAGGTCTTCATTGAGGGCGATCGAGTCACGTACATCGACGGCGACGGACGCCTCCAGTCATTGACGACGCCGACGAGCGAGGACGAGAACGCCCAGGTCGTATCGCGTCTGCTGGCGGCGACGGATCGTCATCTCGACACATCGAGCCCGATCGTCCAGGCTCGCGTGCTCGACGACAGCGCCAGGCTCACCGCGGTGATACCACCGATTTCTGACCAACTCTCGGCAACAGTACGTCGGTACGCGTTGCGTCGGGAGAATCTCTCGTTTCTGGTGGAAAAGGGCTCGCTGACTCCGCAGGCCGCCGGTTTCTTGTGGGCCGTCATGAAGGCCAACACTTCCGTTCTCGTGTCCGGGCCCCCTGGCGCAGGCAAGACGTCGATGCTTTCTGCGCTGCTCGATTCGTCACCCTCGAACCACTGCGTCCGTTGCGTGGAGGAGGTGCGGGAGCTGCACGTGCCGCTCAGCCCCAACTCCTCGTACTACGAAGCGCGACCGCCCGGCCTGGATGGCCGTGGCGAAGTGACCCTGCGCAGTCTCGTGAAGTTGGTCCTTGCTATGCGCCCCGACCGAATCGTCGTCGGCGAGGTACGGGCGGCCGAAGCCTTCGAGCTCACCAGGGCATCGAATGCCGGCTGTGGGTTTGCCTGCACCATTCATGCCAACTCGGCGCGTGATGCCCTCAATGCACTGGTCAACGCCGCGCTGATGGCCGGCGAAAACGTCACGGAGGAGGTTGTGCGCAAGGTCTTCTCTTCAACCATCGACTTCGTGGTGCACCTCGATCGCGACGCTACGACATATGAGGGCCAGACGATGCGCCGCCAGACGATGGAGATTCTGGCGATCAACCCCTCGCTGCACGATGACTTCACGACCGAGCCGCTCTTTCATCGCGAAGAGATCGGCAGGCCGCTCCAATGGACGGGCCAGATGCCCAATGACGCTCTCACCAGGCGCATCAATGCTGCGCTCCCCGCGGGCTTCGACGTACGCGCTATCTGCGACGGAACGGTTACCCCGCTGTGAGGATCCTGGCCGCACTACTCGCCGCTCTGTTCGTTTACATGGCGGTTGGGTATATCACCGGTTACGCCCCGAACATCAAGTGGCGCACCACGAGACGAACCGGCGAGATGAGCAAGCGGCAGTTGTGGCTGATTCAGGCGGGTCTCAACGTCAGCCCTGCCCGCTTCTGGCTGGTCTCTGAATTCTTGGGACTTGTGACTCTCGGGGTCACCTCAGGAATCAGCCAGACATTCTGGGTAGCCCTGCCGCCGGCGGTCGTAGCGACATTCATGCCCTATTGGTTCTACGAGCGGCGCCGCCTGCAGCGGCTGTCGGCTGTGAAGTCGGCATGGCCGGACGGGCTGCGCCATCTAGTTGGCGCAGTCCGCAGTGGGATGTCTCTGCCCCTTGCTCTCGAGGACCTTTCGGTCAACGGTCCGACGGCAATTCAGGAGGCCCTGGAACGTTATCCAACCCTCGCCAGGGTTTTTGGCGTTCCAGCCGCATTGGAAGCGGTTCGTGACGAACTCGCAGACCCAACGACGGATCGCGTCGTCGAGGTCCTACTCGTCGCATACGAACGTGGAGGGGCAATCGTGCCCGAGATTCTCGCAGACCTCGGTGACACCACAACGAGAGACCTACGAACCCTCGAAGAGATCAAGTCGGAGAGTCTCGAACAGCGTCTCAGCGCCCGCATCGTGTTCGCGGTGCCTTGGTTCGTGCTCTTGATGATGACCGCCCGCGAGGGGCCGTACCGTGAGTTCTATCGCACCGGCGGAGGCACCATCGTCATCATTGTTGGCGCCATTCTCAGCCTCCTTGGATGGTGGATCGTGTCGCGGCTTGGTCGACAACCCGCGGAGGAGCGTGTCTTTGGAGCGACAGTCGAGGCGGTGGGCAGGTGACAGGCCCAACCTTCCTCGCGGCCTTGCTGTCTGGAGTTTTCGTTGGGCTTCTCGTCGGTTGGTTGGTGCGGCCCCGTGCCAAGCTTGCCGGCCGGGTCCGTCCTTACACCGTAGTGGCCAGGTCAATGCTGGGGCGGACGTTCGACATGGAGGCATCGACCGGCGCCGTTGCCCCGGAGACTTCTTTTGGGCGTGTGCTCGGCCCGCCGCTTGCCGCCGCGGCCGATCGTTTCGGCCGTCTCATCGACTCGACGACCGAATCTGCGCTGAATCTGAAGCTGCGTCAGGCAGCAATGCTGCGCGACACTCCTCCGGAGCGCCGCCTTCAGGAATACCGCATCCGCCAGTTCCTACTGGCCACATTCGGCGCGGTCGGCGGCTTCGTGGTGGGTGTAGCGCTCAATCGGTCGACCCTATTCACGCTTCTCTTGGCCGTTGCTGGCTTCGCAGGCGGCGCTTCGTATTGGCGCGGCAAAGTCGATCGAGCAATCGAAGACCGCACCACCCGAATGCGCATCGAGCTCTACACGATCAACCAACTCCTTGCGATGCGAGTGCGGGTGGGCGGTGGCGTCGTCTCCGCCGTTCGGGCGGTGGTTGAACGAGGCAACGGTGCAGTAGTGGACGAGCTGTCCGAAGCGCTGCGGCTTCACTTTTCGGGCATGTCGGCCGGAGCCGCATTCCGGCACATTGCCGAGCTGACACCTGAACCGCACGCGCGGCGTACGTATCAGGTTCTGGCGGCAGCCGATGAACGCGGTTCGGACCTGGCAAGCGCTCTGCTGGCGTTGAGCGAGGACATCCAAGAAGATCGAAAAGAAGCGATCCGCCGCCAGGCGGTGCGTCGTCGCGCCACGATGTTGATACCAATCATCGGGATACTGGCGCCGATTCTCCTCTTGTTCATTGGGGCACCTCTGCCCTACATCGTGTTGCGGAATTTCGGATGAGCCGGGAAGATACGTTTCAAGGGAAAGGGAGCAACCGTGTCACGATTCATGGTTTCGATGTCGAGTCGGCTGGCTATTCGGCGGTCGGATCTCGAAGGGGAGGACGGATTCCAGACGGCGGAGGCCATCGGCATTGCGGCCGTAGGGCTCATCGTGCTGGCTGCGATCGTGGTGGTACTCGAGGCGCTCGGCGTAGACGTTATCGAGTGGTTCCGCTCGAGTTTCGGAGTCCCCGAGAGTTAGACCGAGCCTGGATTCGCGCTGAATCCGGCTTCACGTCCATCCAGTGGGTCGCCATGGTGCTACTTGCCATGGCCCTACTCATCCTGCTCACCAACGTGATCGCCTTTCAGTACGGATACGGCGCGGTCCGTACGGCCGTTGACGAGGCTTCGCGGCTGGGTGCGCGCCTCGACGGGAACATTGCCGACTGCGAGTTCCACGCCGAAGAAGTATTGCGGGGCCGCGGTGGGCTGCTGCGGGGAACGATGGGCGACAGCATCGAGTTCGACTGCACGATCGAGGGAGCGGCGATGGTGGCGACGGCGACCGGCGAGTTCGAGTGGTGGTTCGGAGGAGTTCCTCCCATCAACTTGAATATCGAGGGCCGATCTGTGATCGAGCCGCCCGTCGAAGCGGCGCCATGAGCAATCAACAGGGTTTCGTCGTTCCGGAGTGGCTCGTCGGGATCACGCTGATCCTGATGCCGATGATCGTGCTGGTCGCATCGATCGCCCCGTGGTACCAGCGAGCCAATATGGCCACTCTCATGGCTCAGGAAGCGGCACGCACGATGGTGCTGGCAGACAACTGGGAGACAGGGGAGGCCGACGCTCGCCAGATCGCCCTCGAGATAGCGGCCAATCATGGATTCGCCACTGAGGCTTGGTGTTCGGCTCCCGGTCCCGGATGCGTCACCATCACTTTCGGAGGCACGACGCCTGGCGTGCTGCAGCGTGGCACGGAAATTGCGGTTTCCGTCGAGGTGCCGATTCCAGGCGTTGTTGTGCCCGGCTTCGGTTCTGTCGCCGAATTCCAATGGGCCCAGTCGCATGCAGAACGTGTCGACGACTACCGCAGCATCGTGGTTGAGCCATGATCCAGCGTCTACGCAGCAACCAAGGTGGCTTCTCTGCGCCGATCATGATCCTCGTGTTGGCTTTCATGGTCGGCATCATCGGAGGCATATCGATCGACCTGTGGCGCATCATCGAGGATCATCGTGAGGTCACCGGCCTGGCAGACGGCGCCGCCATTGCGGGGGCGACCGCGGTCGACATTGCGGCGTTCGAAGCTGATCCGACCGCCGATCCCATCCTCGATCGAGCCCTCGCCGTGCAACGTGTATGTCAATACATGGCCGATCATGCTGCTGTGGCCAGCTGTCCCAGCGCGACGCTCACTGTGGATTTCGCTCCTGACCTCACTGGCCTTCAGGTTGCTTTCCAACGTGACGTGGAGTTGCTTTTGTTGCGGGCGGTGGAGGTGGGCGGCGCCGACCCAATCATCGTCTACGCAGACGCGTTCGTGCAGCTCGAGCGAGGAACGCCTGTGCCTTGAGGCTGGCGCTGCCGGTCTCGTTTGGGTCATCGCCTTCCATGTGGACACGGCCTCAGCTCCGGCATCCACGCTGTCGGCTCACCCGGCTCGACCCCCGCAGCCGCGGTAGCTCGAGAAGGATGGGCCGAACGGAGTCGTACGCTCTCGGTATGAACCGACGACGTCGTGCTCCGCGCCGAGGTCGTGCGGGCACATGACGGCGAAGAGGGGCAGGAGTTCGCGTGGGATGTCCAGATGCGCCGGGTAATGGTGCTTGGCGACTGTTGACGGTTGAGGACGTGACTGATTCCGGTTGAGACGGCCGTCTCGCCGCCGGTGTTCGCTTGGGCATCTAGTTCGCACGTTTCGTGTCACACCCGCCGGATACGTTATCGGGTATGTCCATCACCTTTGATGGGCAGGAGCCTCCCCGGGGGCTTCCTGGAGGACGGCCCAGTGCCGATCAATTAGAGACTGAGATTCGCCTCGCCGAGGATGCGATCGCCCAGCTGCGAGCGTTCCAGGCGGAACGGCTTGCCGTGCTCACCGACCTTGAGATCCATCGGGTCGACGGGGCGCGGTCGATGCGGGACTGGACAGCGGCGACGCTGGACGTGTCCCACGACACAGCCCGGGCTCTACTCACGGCCTCGGAGGCTGAGGAGTTGCTGGAGCATGTGTCCTTTGACAGGGCGGTAGCGACTCAGCGGCTAATCGCCGCCGGCGGAGACGGGGACGCAGTGGACTGGTCTCGCCGGTTCGACATCTCGGGGGTGAAACGGTTGGTGGGACGGCAGCGGCATCTCATCCGTGTCTCTGAGGAGGAAGCCAACCGCGAGCAACGGGTCCGGGTCTATCCCAACTTCGACAAGTCTCAATACCTCCTATCCGGCATGCTGAATCCCACCGGGGGTAGGGCAGTCGAACAGTTCCTAGACAGGCTCGCCGATGAGCTACCCGAAGACGGCACCGCAGGTAGAGAACGAAGAAGGGCAGCCGGGCTCGTCGCCCTCGCCGAGGACTACCTCAACGGACACCTCGGACGCGACGACACCGAAGCGTCACCCACGGGCGTCGTAAACGTCCACGCCGACGCCGACCTAGTTGGCACCACCCTCGGTGAAGCCGGAGCCGAGATCGAGTTCGGGCCCAAGATCGGGCCCGCCGCCCTCCAAGAACTGCTCTGCACCGGCAAAGTCCGCATCATCCTCACCCGAGAAAGTGAACCAGTAGCTGCCTCTCACGCCACCAGGGCCATCCCAGCCCACATCCGCGCCCACGTACTCCAACGAGACGGTGGCTGCACCATTGCCGGATGCAACTCCCGCTACCGGCTCGAACCCCACCACATCACGCCGTGGAACCAATCCCGCAACCATCACCCCGACAATCTCACCACCCTCTGCTGGTACCACCACCACATCGCCATCCACCAGCACGGCAGGCAACTCGACCCGGATTCACCGCTCCAGAATCGCACCTTCTTAAGCCGCCGGGATCGGGCTTCGCCCCTGGAATAGGGCCTGCTGCTCGGCGTGGCACATCAAGATGCCGATCTAGTGCGGGTCCACGAAGAAGCTCGGGATGGGGTTGCCGTCCGCGACTGCAGTCAGGATTCCCTCCGCCGCAGTTAGCGCCTCGTCGATGGTGCGGTCCATGTCGAGGTAGCGATACGTGCCGAGCCTGCCGACAAACGTGACGTTCTCTTCCTTCTCGGCGAGTTCGATGTAGCGGTCGAGCAGCTCGTGGTCGTCTGTGAGGCGAATGGGGTAGTAGGGGATGTCGTCGGCCTCCGCCTCTCGGGAGTACTCGTGGAAGACGATCGTGCGCTCGTGCGACTCCCATGGGGCGAAGTGTTTGTGTTCCGTGATACGGGTGTATGGGACCTCGTAGTTGCCGTAGTTCATCACCGGTGTGCCCTGGAAGTCGCCATCGTGGCGTGACGGCTCGAAGTCGAGCGTGCGATACCCCAGGCGCCCCTCGGCGAAGCCGAACCAGCCGTCGAGCGGCCCACTCCAGATGACGTGGTCGAAATCGCCGCGCTGTGCCACATCGAACCGAGTCAAAAGGTGCAGCTCGATGCCGGGGTGATCGAGGATCGCCTCAACAATGGGTGTGTAGCCGTTCCGTGGGATCGCCTGATAGGGATGGTTGAAGTAGCTGTCCTCGTAGTTGAACCGCAGCGGGAGGCGCTTGAGTATCGACGCAGGTAGCTGCGAAGGCTCGACTCCCCACTGCTTGCGGGTGTAGCCGTAGAAGAAGGCCTCGTAGATGCGGCGGCCGACGAACTTGAGCGCCTGCTCCTCGAACGTCTCCGGTTCGTCGACATCAGTCTCGGCAAGCCCGGCGACGAACTCGCGGGCCTCAGTGGGGTTCATTGCCTTCTCGAAGAGCTGGTTGATCGTCAGCAGGTTGATCGGCAGTGAATAGACCTTGCCGTCAACCGTCGTCTTGACCTTGTGGTTGTAGGGCATCATCTCGCCAAAACGGTTCACGTACTCCCACACGCGCTCGATATCGGTGTGGAAGATGTGGGGGCCGTACTCGTGGACCATGACGCCGGTGTCTTCGTCTCGTGCGGTGTGGCAGTTGCCTGCGACGTGATCGCGGGCGTCGTAGATGACGACCTCGTGGCCGGCTTCAGCCAGCTCCCGACCAACGACGGCACCGGAGAACCCAGCGCCAACAATCCCGACACGCATCAAATATCCTTCGAATGGAGAGAATCAAGCATCCGGCGGGCGGCCGGAGCGGCATTAGGGTAGTCCTCCACCTGCCCCATTCCGTTCTCCGGAGATGTGTGTCCGCTCCTCCAATTCTCCCAATCGACTCGCCGGACCGGCCGCGCTGGTCGGTGATGATCCCGGCGTGGAATGCTGAGGACTTCCTGGCGCAAACGATCGAGAGCGTCCTCGATTCCGATCTGCCGGAAGGCAGCCAAATCGAAGTTGTCGATGATTGTTCGAGCGACGCGACCGCCGAGATCGCAAGCGGCTTCGAGGACGCGGGCGTCGGCTACTTCCGCCACACCAGTCAGCAGGGAGCGCCGGCGAACTTCAACTCTTGCCTGGGACGCTCTCGAGGTGAGCTGGTGCACCTGCTCCATGCAGACGACCAGGTGGTTCCGGGTTTCTACACCGCCGCTGGTACTGCCTTGACCGAGTCTCGAGCAATCGCTGTTGTGTGTAGGGCGCAGTATGTGGATGAGACGGGCAAGCCGATGAAGGTGACGCGCTCCGAAACGGAAACAGGGCTCTGGAAAGACGCGATTGAGGTGCTTGCCGTTTCCAACCGGGTGCGGCCCCCCGGGATCGTTGTTCGGCGCACTGCCTATGAGGCCGTTGGCGGCTTCAGAGAGGATCTGCCGCACGCGGCGGACTGGGAGATGTGGGTCCGCTTGGCGCGTTACGGCCCGATCTGGTTCGAGGACCGGATTCTGGCTCGATATCGGGTGCACCCAGGTCAAGACACTGCGACCAAGGTCATGGATGCAACCAACATCGCCGAGAGAGTCGAAGCGCTCCGTATCGTCGTCGCCGATCTACCCGGCGCCACGAGCCTCCTCCGCAAGGGGCTGCTGTACTCGTCTGCCTTCGCAATGCGCACGGCGTGGGACCTGGCCAAGAGGCGGGCGTGGTCGGCGAGCGCGGCGCGGCATTGGGGG
>JAHEJX010000194.1 GCA_024638645.1 Actinomycetes bacterium | reverse complement strand
CGACGCTCACGGCCCACGTTGCGGTGGAAGTGCGGGAATAGGAAAGCCGGGCCTAATTCCAAACGAGCGCATTGGTGCCGATATGGGCGCGTGCTCGTCCTGAGTTGACCCCTTCCCCGCCACGATGACCAGCCGTACGATGTCCGCAGGGGAAAGAAGGAGGAGTCATGCGCCGTACCGCGTTGCTGGCGGTGCTGGTGACGCTGGTGATGGTGCCAGCTGCCGCATCTGCTCAAGCCGGGAAACCGCTCAAGTACACCCAGGAATTCAACGGCTTCACGCAACCGTTCTCAGGATGCGGGTTCGTCGGTGTACAAACCACCGATCTCACGTTCACCAGCTGGACACATTTCGACAAGGACGGCAACGTGGCTCGGATCCGGGAACATGTCGCGGTCCGAACATCAACATGGACCAACCCAGAGAACGGACGAGTGCTTAGCTCAACTGGGGGCGCCTTTACCCAGACAAAGGACCTCAGCGAGCCGTTTGTTACCACCCACACCGGGCAGGTAGCTGCGGTCACGATTCCCGGCGAAGGGGTGGTCCTTCTCGATGCGGGCAGGCTGATATTCAACCCGTTCGAGTGGCTGTTCATAGCAGGCCACCACGAAGTCTTCTTCGGGCCATTCATCGGTGCCCCACCGCCAGAAGCGTTCTGCGCCTACCTAGTCGGGTAGCAGGAGTCGTTTCCTCGATGAGTAGGTCGTGTCCCGACCCCACGGCCAGCTGCCGCGACCAGACGATACCGCCCGGTCGACAGTTCAGAAAGGTCGCCCGGGCAAGCTGACTCGCGCCACCGGAGCACCGGAGCCCAACCGACAGGAACCGCCCAGAACCGGCATTATGCGCTGCCGGATATTCTTCCCGTCTTGCCCTATTCGGGCATTTCTTGTCACAGGCGCTCTGCACGTTGGGAGGTATGAGAAGGGGAGAGGGATATCGTCCTGGTGGGCCAATAGTCATCCCGCGACTGCGGGACCCTGAGGCGGTCTCAGTCGGGGAGCGTGACGAAGACCATCTCCAGCTCTGTCGAGCTCGTTACGCGGTTCCGATGGCCCTTCCCTGTGGTGTCTTCAGCGAGCAGGATCGTTCCGGGCCCGATGGGTCGTATCTCTCCGTCGGATGCCTGGATTTCCAGTTCGCCAGAGAGGTAGATGGCCAATACCCGCTGGGGTGCAGGATGCCAATCGCCAACCCACCCCGGAGGCACGCGCTCGAAGCCGTATGTGTCGGCTGGCTTGAACGAGGAGAACAGCACCGGCGGCGTGTCCTTGAAGTAGTCATCGACCTCTTCGAAAGGGATCTCGACATCCTCGAAGTGTGACTCACCCTGGTCGTCCGCAAACAGGCGAAGAAGCTTCATTCAAGAAGACCCTATCCCTCCGGTTGGTACTTGAGGGCCACCCAAACGCTGACACATTGCCGAGGATGTCACGGGCGCCGATACTTGGGGCTGTGATCCAACCTTCGAAGCGCACGGGGCATGTCCACCCTTGGGGAGCCGCCGCCACGCCCTATCTCGAGCTAGGCGGCGAAGATGGGACCCGGCGATTGGCGAAAGAGTTCTACGACGTGATCGAGGAGGAGTCGCCCCGCCTGCGCGCGATGCTCCCACGCAACATCACCAAGACCCGGGAGAAGTTCTTCATGTACCTGAGCGGCTGGCTGGGTGGGCCCCCTCTATACGAGGAGAAGTGGGGCCATCCCCAGCTCCGCATGCGCCATATGCCTTTTTCCATCGGTGACCGTGAGGCCGAAGAGTGGATGCGCTGCATGCGCGTCGCCATGGAGAATGCGGAAATCGGGGAGCCCTTGCGTTCCTTTTTGGACGAGCGTTTCGAACCGCTGGCCCAACACATGCGGAATACTTGACTCAGACGGAGAAGCCCCACTCCCCGCCGAGGATGATTGGCTCTTCGGTTCCGTCCTCGTGGACTCCGTAGACGCTCAGCTCCGGGGAGCCAACCACGAAGTCGACGTGAACACTGCTCTGGTTCAAGCCCACATCGAGAAGCTCCTCTCTGGTCATCTCCGTGCCGCCCTCGTAGCACATCGAATAGGACTGCCCGAGCGCAATGTGACACGCGTCGTTTTCGTCGTACAGCGCGTTGTTCCAGACGAGCTGTTCTGCGGCCACCGCCCCCGATTGGGGAACCATTGCCGCCTCACCGAAGTAGACCGACCCCGGATCCGTGCCCAACACCCTGTCCAATACTTTGTCGCCCCGGTCGGCATGTGTTGCTATAACACGACCTTCGGAGACCTCTAGAGAGAACCCGTCGATCAGGTCACCGAAGTAGCTGAGAGGCTTCGTCGCTCTGATGGTCCCTTCGGCCTTCGACCGATGCGGCGATGTGAACACTTCCTCGGTGGGGATGTTGGGGGCGAAGGGGCGGCCCGATCTCGTCTTGACCCCGCCTCCCTCCCATTTGGCTCTGTCGGTCATGCCAAGGGTGAGATTCGTACCTGGCCCTTCGTACCTCAACTGGTGAAAACTGCGTTCCGTCAGAAAGTCGCGCCGATCGTTGAGCTCTTGGAGATGATCGCGCCACTCTTGGACGGGGTCGTCCGCGTCGACCCTGCAGGCCCTGAAGATGGCGTTCCACATCTTCTCTTCGGCCTCCAGGTCATCATCATCAGGGAAGACGGTCTTGTTCCAGGCCGGCACCGGGGCAGCGATGACGGTCCACGGAATCTCGAGCGACCCCATCGCATCTGAATGCGGTTTGACGAACTCCCCGTTGATGCGCTGAAACGTCTGCACCCTGTCCATTTCGACCCCGGCAAGTGCTGCCGGATCTTCGGCAAGGACACGGAGATAGGACGCACCGGCTTCGAACGCACGGAGTCGGAACTGGCTTTCGCCACTGACGACACTCGCTGCGGCCTCAGAGC
>JAHEJX010000106.1 GCA_024638645.1 Actinomycetes bacterium | reverse complement strand
GTCGCGATCGGCATGTTGCTGATCGCCGGGTCTGCCGCGGCGGTCGCCGGTATCGGCATCGTTACGCCGGATGCAATCGTGCAGTGGTCGATTCCAGCGGCTGCGATTGCCGGTGCGGCCATGCTCGGTGCGCTACCGGCCCGCAAGGCTCGCCAGACCGCGGCGTCTGAGCTGTCGCGTGAGCTAGCGTTTTGCGAGATGACGGAACGACCATGAGCGAAGAAGTCACCCGTCTCCAAGAGGCAATAGCTGCGCTGGAAGACCAGCGCAGCCTGCTTGGCGACGAAGTAGTCGACGCCGCCGTCGGCAATCTCAAACCTCAGCTCGAGAAGGCGTTGGCAGCCGCCGCCGACCAGGAGCAACAGCGCAAGCAGGTGACCGTGCTGTTCGCCGACGTCAGCGGCTTCACTCGAATGTCGGAGACGATGGACCACGAAGACGTCGCCGAGAAGATGAATGCAATCTGGGCGAGTCTCGACGGCATCATCATCGCGAATGGGGGTCGAGTCGACAAACACATCGGCGACGCGGTGATGGGGTTGTGGGGAGCCCCCGTGGCTCGAGAAGACGATCCAGAGCGAGCGGTGACGGCGGCGCTGGCAATGCAGGATGCGCTTGCCGAGTTCAGCCCGCCGGGGACCGAGCACCCACTGCAGATGCGTATCGGCCTCAATACCGGCCCAGTATTGCTCGGGACAGTGGGATCGACGGGGGAGTACACGGCGATCGGTCATACGGTGAATTTGGCATCACGGCTGGAGTCGGCCGCACCGCCGGGCGGGGTGTTGATCTCCCATGACACCTATGTGTTGGTCGGCGGACTGTTCAACGTGGTCGCGCTCGATCCGATTCAAGTCAAGGGCGTTGCGGAGCCGGTCAATACCTATCAAGTGCGCGAACGCAAACCGCGCGAGTTCCGTGTCGGGACTAGGGGAGTGGCCGGTGTAGTCACGCCACTTGTGGGTCGTGACGATGAACTCGCCGCCATCACTTCCTCACTGCCGGCCGACCCAAGCCAGTCATCCACAACTCGTCTGGTAACGGTCATGGGAGAGGCAGGCGTTGGCAAGTCGCGGCTCCTGTACGAATTCTTCAGCTGGTTGGACAGCCGCGAGCACGGCACGTACCTATTCCGGGGCCGGGCAACAGCCAACGACGAGATGAACGCCTACGCGCTATTTCGTGACATTGTCTATTTCCGGTATGAGATCGTCGACAGCGACTCGCCTGAAGCGGCGAAAGCAAAGCTGGAATCCGGCCTGGTTGCCGTCGGCGGTACACGGGCGCACGAGTGGGCGCCTTTCATAGGCCACGTAATCGGGTTGGACTACTCCTATCACCCTGCGATCGCGGGCCTACTCGACGATCCCAGACTCATCCTGGAGCGAGCGGAGCGTCATATGCGGCAGGCCATCGTCAGCGGCGCGGCCGGCCGTTACTGCGTAATGCTCATTGAAGACATCCATTGGGCAGACGACGAGTCTCTCGACCTGCTGGAGAGGCTTGCGGCTGAAGCAACGTCCTTCCCGTTCCTCATGGTCGCCAACGCTCGATCGGCCTTGGCTCTCAGGCGGCCGGGATGGATGGATGCGGACGACGAGTGGCGCCGCACGATCAGGCTCGAGCCCCTCGACGCGGCGGGCGCAGACGACTTGGTGGAATCCATATTCAGTCGGATGGAAGCCGTGCCGCCGCAGCTTCGAGAGATGATCGTCGAGCGGTCGGGCGGCAACCCGTTTTACCTCGAGGAACTCGTCAAGATGCTCATCGACGATGGTGTCATCACGACGGGTGACGAGTGGCTTGTCGACGCGACGCGGTTGGCAGACTTCCGAGTCCCTGCGACGCTCACCGGCGTACTCCAATCACGCGTCGATGCTCTGCCGCGCAATGAGCGCAAGGCGTTGCAGAACGCCTCGGTGGTAGGGCGGGTGTTCTGGCAGGACGCACTCGTCTCGATTCTCGCGCTGGATATGCAGCCACCGCCGGGACCAGGTGACGTGGCAGTGTGGATGGCTTCGGGACAACAGCGAGAACTCGTCTACCAGCAGCAGACCTCGGACTTTGCTGACACTCGCGAGTACATCTTCAAACACGCCATTCTCCACGATGTTGTCTACGAGTCTGTGACTCGCAAACTGCGCCGGATATACCACGCCGCGGTTGCGTCATGGCTGGAGCGCAGGGCAGAGGGAAGGCCCGGCGAATTCGCCGGCCGCATCGCAGAGCACTACGACCGCGCCGGCCGCAACGGTGAGCGGGCAAAGTGGCTCGTCGTTGCCGCCGACCAAGCACGTCATTCGTATGCCCCTGAGGCCGCCATCCGGGATTATGAGCGGGCGTTGGAGCTATGGCGTTCAGACGCTGAAATCATGCCCGACGTCGAAGTGTTGAAAGATACGCTGGAGGGACTCGGTGAAGCGTTCAATACCCGCGGGCGCTACGAGGATGCAATCAAGGCGTTCCAGGAGCTGTTGGACCTCTCAGCTGAAGCCGGTGACCCGGCCGCCGAGGCACGAAGCCGTCACGGGCTCGCCGTCGCACTTGCGTACAAGGGCGACTTCCGCGATGGGTATGACGCGGCCGCTGCGGGCGCCGTCGCCGCGCAATCTCTCGACGATGAACTGCTCTACGTGCGTTGCTGTTGGATGCAGACTTGGTGTTTGCTGCGGCTTGGCGAGCTCACCCGAGCAGAGGAGATTGCCGCCGACGTTGTGGCCAGGTCGGCCAAGTTGGGCAACGAGGCGCAGCTGGCCAAAGCGCAGAACCTGCTCGGAGTGCTCCACTACACGAAGGGCGACTACGACGCGGCGACGTCAGCTTTTGAACAGGCGGCGGTCACGTTCCGCGCCATGTCCAGCCCGGAGTCTGTGATGCCGATTCTCAACAACCTCGGCGTGCTCGACGAGGCGCGCGGCAACTACGCGAGCGCAGTCGAACGTTACGCCGAGGCACTCGAGACCGCCCGAGATATCGGCAGCCGAGATGGCGAGATGGTGTATTCGAGCAATCTCGGCATGGCCAAGCTCGGTCTCGGCGAGGTTGACGAGGCTGAGGCGCTGTTTCGGCTGGTGCTCGAAATGGCATCAAGCGGTCTCCACGTGTTGAGCGAAACACACCGCGGCCTCTCCGAGGTGTTGCTGAGTCGAGGGGCGCTCACCGATGCCGAAGCGGCGGCAGTCGAGGCGCTCCGGCTTGCGATCGAAGCTGAAGCCAGCGATGACGAGGCCGGCGCCTGGCGGATGCTCGGTCTGATCAGCGCCTCGTCGGGCAAACCGCCGGATCTCTCCGCAGCGGGGATAGCCGACCCGATGGACGCCGCGGCGAGCTTTGCAAGGGCGGTGACTCTGGCAGAACAAGAAGAAGACGACTCGGAGCTGGCACGTTCTTTGGCCTCATGGGGAGGCTGGTTGGGGACCGATGGAATTGCGCACCTGGAGCGGGCGGGCTTGCTCTTCGAAGCTCTCGGAGTCAACGGTGAATTGCAGCGCTGGAAAAATGCTGGTGAATCTGCCGCCACCCTGAGCGCTTGACGTGTACGTTTTACACAAGGCATAGACGCGCGCTGCCTGGGGGAGCGCTGACCGTGAGGGGTTAGTACGTGAAACGTTCAAGTCTGATAGCTCTGTTCATGGCGATATTCCTAGTGACGGCGACCACCATCGCTTTCGCCGGGAAAATGCATTTCAATTCGAGTCCGCAAGTGACACTGGGTTCCTTGACCATTGAGGGCGACCTAGTCGGCGTCGGTGGCGGCCAAGGTGCGTTGGTGACGGTGACCGGCAACGGCACAGCCGAGGTCATTGCAATGTGTGAGAACAAGGGAGGGAATCAGGCGCCGGGGCAGAACCCGCTGGTCGCCGAGGTCACGAGCTCCGACACATTTGGTCCCGTTCCTGACCACGGCAAGGTACATGTTGAACTCGAGATTCCTGATCCGACCATTGCGGACGTCGTCGGTGCGATAGACACGCGCGCCGCAGGCTGCCCGAACGGCAACTGGTCGGTTGTGGGCATCGACTCGTCCAGCATCGACTGGGTGTTCCTCAACATCACGGCGACTTCGCCAACGAACCCGACCTACGTCTTGGAAGGTCCGTGTGTTACGAACCTGATCGCCGGCACGATCAGCTGCGACCTGGTTGAGGTGGAGGCCTAGGCGAGAGGTGCTACGTCGATCGCGTTGCCGATCGGTTCACAGGTGTCCCACAAGGGCTGAGCCGTCGGAGTTGTCGATCACGAACTTCCACGAGCCATCCGGCTGGCGGCGCAGCACTTCGGCACTCGTGCCTTGCTGCGCCGACCCAGCCTTGTCTCGGACGGTCCACGACCAGTGGACCAATGCGAGATCGTCGGCCTCGAAGACTACGAAGTTGTTCAACGACAGCTGAAGACCGGCGTCGGCGAAGCGCTGATGGGCGGTGCGAATCGCTGCCCATCCCTTCACCACGCCGTCGTAGTCGACAAAAGCTGCGTCCGGCTCGTACAGGTGCTCGAGCCCATCGACGTCATCGACTCTGAGCCTCTCCACCAGTAGCTGGCTGATCGCCTCGGGGCGCCTGGTGTCCATGGCGGTCCTCTCATCGTGGGTGCCGTCCTGCGGCGAGAAGTATGCCGCACAAGCCGCGAGCATCGACATCGTGGAGCTCGAAGGGGACCCCGGAAAGGAACGGGCGTCGACTTCGAGCTCCGGCCGGTACGTTTGTACGTACTCTGGATCCGCCGCATGCGCCGTTTCAAGATTGCGAGGTCGATGTGCGCCCGAGGGTGTTGCTGACTGACGATCGTGGTTCGGGGCCAACCGTGGTTCTGATGCCGGGCGGGCTCACCGGCTGGGCGTCATGGGAACAACATCAGCTCAAGTTGATTGACAGGTGTCGTGTGATTCGGGTGCAGCCGATTCACAATGAGCTTGGCTCGGCGGGCATGCCTGGTGATCCGTCGTATACGGCAGAGGTCGAAAGAGAGAGCCTTCGCATGACTCTCGAGCAGCTGAGGGTCGAAGACGCGGCTCTCGCCGGGTGGTCGCGCGGCGGCGGTTCTGCCATCGAATACACGATGGAGTATCCGTCCCACGTTCGAACGCTGACGCTGATCGAACCGGAGGTGCCCTGGGCGTTGGGGTATGACGCGGCCGCCGCGGCTGGTCCTCGGGATCAGGAATTGGTGTTCCTCGACGCAATGGTTGGCAAAGACGTCACCGAAGACGACCTTGCGCAATTCCTGGTGGTGTTCGGCCTCGTCGAGAGCCTGGAGCAAGCGAGAAACCACCCGATGTGGGATCGATGGGTGAAGCATCGCAACGCGCTGTCATGGCCTTATCAGGCGGCGGTAGATCCGAGCCGCTCAGTGGCAGATTTGGCTGCGATTGACTGTCCCGTCCTCCTGATCAAGGGATCGAAGAGCACCTCGCGAGACAGGGCCATGGTCGATGCGCTCGGACGGCACTTCCCAAATGCCGACATTGCCGAGCTAGAGGGCGGCCACGCTTCTCACGTTGAGAGCATCGACGCCTTCTTGGCGGCGTTCGAGGTACAGATCCGCTCATAGGGTCTTCAGTCGCAGCGGCGCCATGGTCCCACTAGCCGCGTGGATCACATTGCCAGTTCGGCGCGGACAGCTGCTGCACCGGCTCCGAGCGCGGCGAGCTTGGCGCGAGACACCTCTGAGGAAAGTGGCACCATCCCGCAATTGGTGCAGGGGAACAGGCGCTCCGCCGGCACGTACTCCATGGCGCGTCGTATGGTCGAGGCAACCTCCTCCGGAGTCTCAACCCTGTCGGTGGCCACGTCGATCACCCCGGCCATGACGTCCTTCCCCTCGAGGAGGCCGATGAGCTCGATGGGTACGTGCGAATTGGCGAGTTCGAGAGACACCTGGTCGATGCTCGATGCGGCAAGCAGCGGGAAGGTCGATTCGTACTGGCGCCACTGTCCGCCGAGGCCGTGCTTCCACTCGATGTTGGCGGTGATGCCGTAGCCGTAACAGATGTGTACTGCCGTCTTGGCGTCGAGGTTGGCGGCGGCCCGCTCGAGCGCTGTGATGCCCCAAGACGCCACCTCGTCCATGTAGACATTGAACGCAGGTTCGTCGAACTGGACGATGTCGATGCCCGCCGCCACGAGCTCGCGAGCCTCATCGTTGAGTATCTCGGCGAACGCCATCGCCAACGTTTCGCGATCGCGGTAGTGCTCGTCTGCGAGCGTGTCGACCATCGTCATCGGGCCCGGCAACTGGAATTTGAGAGGCCGGTCGGTCAGGGTGCGCAGGTAGCGGGCGTCTTCGACGTAGATGGGGCGGGTCCGTGATACGTCGTTCACAACCCGCGGCACGGCGGCGTCATAGCGCTGCCGGATCTTGACGGTGGTTCGGTGCTCGAAGTCGACACCGGCGAGGCCGTCGATGAACGACGTCACAAAGTGGCGACGGGTTTGCTCGCCATCGGTGATGATGTCGATACCGGCTTCGATCTGATCGGCAACCACCAGCCGGACCGCATCGTTCTTGGCAGTTGCGAGCTCGGCGCCTTCGAGTCGCCACGGCGCCCACAGCTGCTCCGGGTAGGCAAGCCACGGTGGCTTCGGCAAGCTTCCCGCAATCGTGCTTTCGAGCAATCGCCAGCCCTTCCTCGACGTCTCCGCAGCTTACGACGCAGCGCGCGGTCGGTGCCGAGGAACGGATGGTGGGATGTCGCCGCTTCGGCCTAGCACTTCGTCTCGACCGTTCCGCCTTCGCCGAAAAGCGGGGCATCTGATGCAACTCGTGGGGCTGATCCGTAACGGCACATCTCAATAGTGACTTATTGGCGTGGACTCGATTGTGACGCCGGGCAAGAATGGCCCAGCCGAGCTTGGGAGGGCGCTGTGACACTCCAATGGGTCTTTTCGTTCGCCGCTGGAGACGAGGGAGATCGTGAGCTTCTCGGCGGCAAGGGTGCCGGGCTGGTCGGCATGACCAAGGCCGGGTTGCCCGTACCGCCTGGCTTCGTGATTCCGACTGCCGTGTGTCGCGCCTATTACGAAGCCGATCGGCTCATGCCAGAAGGCCTCTGGGACGAGGTGGCCGCTGCCATCAGCCAGGTCGAAGCAGAGACGGGGAAGGTCTTCGGCGATCCCAACAACCCATTGCTGTTTTCGGTGCGATCGGGAGCGTCTGTCTCGATGCCCGGCATGATGGACACGATCCTCAACCTCGGTCTCAACGACACCTCTGTCCAAGGTTTGGCCAACTTGACAGGCGACGATCAGTTCGCCTGGGACTCGTACAGAAGATTCGTCCAGATGTTCGGCGACATCGTCTTCGGCGTGCCGTCTGATCTCATGGCCGACGTGGTGGAGCGGGCGAGGATTGCGAGTGGCGGCGTCGATTCGAAGATCCCTGCGGCCGAATCCAAGGCGCTGGTGAGTCGGTTGAAGGACATCATCGAGGGTCACGCCAAGCGGCCGGTCCCGAGCGAGCCCAGAGATCAGCTCTCCCTGGCCGTCGGGGCGGTGTTCGACTCGTGGGGCAATCGGAGGGCCGCAGACTACCGGCGGGTCAACGGTATTAGCGATGATCTTTTCACGGCAGTCACCGTGCAGTCGATGGTATTCGGAAACTCCGGTCCCGATTCGGGAACCGGGGTCGCGTTCACACGGAACCCAACGACCGGTTCACCTGAGCTTTACGGAGAATTCCTCGTGGACGCCCAAGGTGAAGACGTCGTGGCGGGGCTGCGTACTCCGCAACCCATCTCCTCACTCGCCGCGGCGATGCCAGACGTATACGAGCAGTTCGTCGACATCGCTGAGCGGCTCGAGTCGCACTACGAAGACATGCAGGACATGGAGTTCACGGTCGAGGGGGGCAAGCTCTGGATGCTCCAAACCCGCACGGGCAAACGGACGGGGCGTGCCGCAATTCGAATCGCAGTCGATTTGGTCACCGAGGGGCTCATCTCCCGCGAGCAGGCTGTGCAGCGGGTGACCCCGAACCGTCTGGAGGAGCTTCTCCACCCGGTCGTTGTTGCGGGTCCAGACGACGAGGTGATTGCGGAGGGCTTGCCGGCCTCGCCGGGCGGTGCGGCAGGCGTCGTCGTCTTCGAGGCAGACGAAGCCGCCGCTCTTGCCGAGTCCGGGCAACCCGTCGTGCTGGTCCGTCAAGAAACCAGCCCAGACGACTTCCACGGGATGGTTGCTGCGGCCGCTGTCGTCACCAGCCGAGGCGGCGTTACGTCTCACGCGGCCGTGGTCGCAAGGGGGATGGGGAAGTGTTGCGTCGTCGGGTGTGAGGAGATATCGGTCGACTACGGCCAGCAGCTCTTCCGGGCCGGCGACCGAGTTGTGTCCAAGGGCGAATGGGTCACCGTCGACGGCAACTCGGGTCAGGTCCTTGCCGGCAAGATCGAAACCGTGGATCCGGAACTGGACGATTACTACGAGACGATCATGAAGTGGGCGGACGAATTCCGGACCCTTCGCGTGAGGGCCAACGCCGACACGCCCCACGACGCGGCAGCTGCGCGACGGCTGGGCGCCGAGGGGATCGGCCTGTGTCGGACCGAGCACATGTTCTTCGGTGAGGACCGGACTGAGGCGGTCCGAGAGATGATCATGGCTCCCAACTCGGTTGCCCGCGCCGAAGCGCTGGCCCGCATTGCCCCGCTGCAGACAGCCGACTTCACGGGCATATTCGAATCCATGGACGGTCATCCGGTCACTATCCGCCTGCTCGATCCGCCACTTCACGAGTTTCTCCCCGGCCACGAGGAAACGGTGCTGCGAATCACCGATCTCAAATTGCGGCTCCGCCAAACCAAGACTTTGGACAAGATCAACCGCCTCCTCAACGAGATCAACGAGAAGGAAGAGATCCTGGCTCAGATCGAGAGGCTCGCCGAGTCCAACCCGATGCTGGGCCATCGCGGCTGCCGTCTCGGCATCGCGTTTCCGGAGATCACTGAGATGCAGGTGCGGGCGATCTTCACAGCTGCAGTGCGGTGCGCTGAGCGTGGCGTCGAGGTGATGCCCGAGGTCATGATCCCGTTGGTCGCGTACGCCACCGAATACCGGAACCAGGAACAAGTCGTCCGGCGCGTCGCGGAAGAGGTCCTGGCGGCCCATGGGCTGCGGATCCCGTACTCGGTGGGGACGATGATCGAGCTGCCAAGGGCAGCGCTGACTGCCGACGAGATCGCGGCCCATGCCGAGTTCTTCAGTTTCGGCACGAATGACCTCACCCAGTCGACAGTTGGTCTGTCACGCGATGACTCGAGCCGTTTCCTGCCCGGTTACGTGATGCGAGGGCTCATCGCGGGCGATCCGTTCCAGAGCCTCGACACCACCGGCGTCGGGCAACTCATCGACATCGGCGTCGAGAGGGGGCGGTCCGTGCGCCCGGATCTGAAGGTGGGCGTGTGCGGCGAGCACGGCGGTGACCCTGCGTCGATCGCCTTCTTCCAAAAGGCCGGGCTCGATTACGTGAGCTGCTCGACCTACCGAGTGCCGGTTGCCCGCCTGGCTGCAGCTCACGCTGCGCTGGCTACGGGTTGATCTGCCGGCACGGCAGCACTTCCTCTTCGGTGGGTTGATCCCTCAGCCGACGCGGCGTAGGTCGACGACGAAGATCAGGGTTTCATCTGGACCGATCACTCCGCCGGCTCCTCGAGATCCGTATGCGAGATGCGGCGGGATTGTGATGCGGCGGCGGCCGCCGACCTTCATGCCTTGCACCCCCTCGTCCCATCCGGCGATCACCTGACCTGCGCCGAGCTTGAATGCAAACGTGTCGTTGCGGTTCCAAGACGCATCGAACTCGAAGCCTTCCGACCAATCGACTCCTGCATAGTCCACGGTGACTTGCATACCGGCCTTGGCTTCGTTGCCTTCTCCCTCGACCAGGTCTTCGATGACGAGCTCAGCCGGAGGCGGTCCATCGGGCACGGTGATAATGGGCTTGGTTTGGGTGTCTTCCATGGGCGAGGAGGGTAGCGATTGGTTCGTAAGCCGCCTATCAGTAGCCGCGGCTCGACCGTTCGGCCGCCATGCCCGTAGGATCGAAGGATGCCAAGCCTCGCCGACAGACTGGCTACTCAGGTTGTCAAAGCCATCGGCATCAAGCGCAAGCTGACCCGGCTCGCAGAAGTAGAGAACGATCCACCGCGGCTCGCCGAGTTGGTGCGCAAACTACGCCGGTTCAGTCGTCCTCGCCCACCGCGAAGTCTGCTGCGACGGTGGAACTTCGAGACGCTCGACTCAGCCGGTCACGACCTGCATGTAGCGACTAGCCGGCAGGGGAGAAGCGGGCGGGCCATTCTCTACCTCCACGGCGGTGGCTACATGTTCGGACCGTTCGGCACCGACTGGGCGGCATGCGACCGGGTGGCGTCGAGCACCGGGTGTGATTTCGCATTGTTCGACTATCCCAAGGTGCCGGACCATCAGGCACGGCAGACGATTGCGGCGACGAAGCGGGCGTATGGGTTGATCGCTGATCAATACGGTGCCGAGAACATGATATTGATCGGCACCTCGGCGGGGGGAGGTTTGGCGTTGACCGTCATGATGCAGGTCAGGGACGACGGCGGTGCGCTGCCCGCAACGGCGATTCTCATTTCGCCTGGGGTGGACCTGACGCTCGCCGACCCGATTGGAGACCTGGAGCCGGGCGATGCGCTGCTGTCTGTGGCGCATGTGACGTCGGCGGGCAGGCTTTACAGCGGTGAGCTCGCCGCCGACGACCCGAGCGTGTCCCCGCTGTTCGGGGACCTGGGCCGTCTGCCACCGCTTCATGTGTTCGCGGCCACTGCGGAGATCCTGTACCCGAGCCTGCGGACCTTCGTGGCCAAGGCCCGGGAAGCCGGCAATGACGCGAGCCTCATCATCGGCGAAGGCCAGCAACACACATGGCCGCTGAGCCCAACTCCAGACGGCCGCAAGGCGCTGCGGGAGATTGCGGCGATCGTCGGCCCCGCCTGAGTGCACTCGGCGGGGTTGGGTCGCTGACTCCGACCGTCATCTGGTGCCATCGCTCCGGTAGCTTTGAACAATCGCTCGAGGAGGGCTTATGCGCAGTTTCTGGCGAACTTTGCTGGTGATGTCGGTCCTGTTTTCGATGCTGGTGGCCACCGGGCCACCAGTCGGCGCAGCGGCCGAGCGTCCTATCCGGGGCAAGATCACGAGGCTGGGAGAGCCGGTCGTGGGGGTGGGCGTCGCGATCGCCGATCTGGCTGCCGGCACTGCTCGTGTGACGTGCACCGACGCCGAAGGCAGGTATCGGTTCAACAAGGTGACGGTCGGCGCAGAACTGACCCTCGCCACGGGGCGCTTTCTTGTGGAGCCCGACTCCGTCGAGGGAACAGCACCCTGCACCAACTGGGATTTCGCGGCGACGAGTGGCAAACCATGGCTCAACTATCGACACCCTGATTCACACGGGGTCTGGAGACCGCAAGATCCGGTGAGCTTCATTTTGCCTGGTGGCACCGGTGCCTACCGGGTCAACATCAGGTTGCGAAGTGCCGCGCGGGTTTGTGTCACGTACAAAGCAACGCTGTGGGGCACGAGCGGGCCCGACGTTCTCGAGGGGACGC
>JAHEJX010000105.1 GCA_024638645.1 Actinomycetes bacterium | reverse complement strand
CGACACCGACAACGACGGACTCTCCGACGGAGACGAAATCACCACCCACACCACCAACCCCAACGAACCCGACACCGACAACGACGGACTCTCCGACGGAGACGAAATCACCACCCACACCACCAACCCCAACGAACCCGACACCGACAACGACGGGCTCCTCGACGGAGACGAAATCACCACCCACTTCACCGACCCCCTCGACAACGACTCCGACGACGACGGGGTTCTCGACGGTGACGAAGTCAACGTCCTCTTGACCGACCCGACCAATCCGGACTCCGATTCTGCTGCAACCGAGGGCGACGAAAGCTCCAACGAAGTCACGGATGCCGACGAGGACCTCGACGACGATGGATTCAGCAACGCCGAGGAACTCTATGTCTATGGCACCGACCCGCTGGTCCCCAACGACATCGTCGAGGGTGGCGAGTGCACGGTGACCTTCGACGGAGGTGTCCTGGCTGTTGCTTTCGGGGGCGAGGTCATGACTTTCGATCTCGCATCGGAGGTAACCGGCAAGAAGCTCAACCACGGCCGGGTGGTATCAACCGTCGCCCGCCAGGCACCCAAGGAATGTCACGGCGAGATCGTGTCGGCGGTGGCTCAGACCGACTGGGGCAAGAACGAAGAGGCTGCTCCCGAGGAACCGTCCGACGAGCTTGCCACCGAGGAGCTCCTATCGGAGGAGTCCGAGGAGGACTCGACGGAGAGCACGAAGCCGGGCCCGGGTCGCAGCGACGACGCCAAGAAGGACAAGGGCCCGAACAAGAACCGCTGACCCGGTCCCGCCCCGCCGCAGGCGCCCGCTATTGCCTGCAGTTGACCGAACGAACGAAGCAGGCGGAGCGAATCCCGGCTCCTCTACTCGGGCGTGAGGCCCGAGCCCGTGGTCAGTACGCCGCACTCGAGGCCGGGCAGGGCGGGCGGAGCGTACACATACCCCGGTCTCGTGACGTCGAGGACACAGAAGGTTTCCGGTGGCGTGTTCTTGAATCGGGTCCGTATGGTCACGAGACCGCTCTCGTCACTGGTTCCGGAGACCTGTTTGGTGCGCTCCCGTCCGCGACGGTCGCGGTACGTCCACTCGCCGAGAACCTCGGCCCCCGGTACCGGGTCTGCGGTGAGTGATACCTCCAATACGAAAAGTTGAGTGGTTGCCCAGGTGCCGTCGTGGGTGAATCCGGGGACGGCCGTCGTCATCGGGGTGGGACCGGCCGCATCGGTGACTGTCACGATCGTCTGATCGCTCGAGGTCAGCGACCCGTTGTCCGCAACGGTGAGCGTGACGGCGTACTCGCCGGACTCCCCGTACGTGTGCGTCGCGACGGCTCCGTTTCCGGTGTTCCCGTCGCCGAAGTCCCAGCTGTAACTGACGATGCCCTGATCGTCGGTGGAGCCCGAGCCGTCAAACTGGCACGTCAGGTTCGTGCAGGCCACCGGAGTCAGGATCTGAGCAGTCGGCGGATCATTGGATGGGGCCGCCTGCACTGTGACCAACACGCTCGTTGAGTCGTACTGGCCGGCGGCGTCATAGACCGTCAGGATCACCCCGTAGGTTCCACCTGCGGTGTACGTGTGAGACGGCGTCATCCCATCGCCGGTGTTTCCGTCACCGAAGTCCCAGTCATAGCCGACAATGCCCTGATCGTCGGTGGAGGCCGAGCCGTCAAACCCGCACGTCAGCTCGGTGCAGTCCACGGGCTCGGTGATCGCGGCCGAGGGTGGCTGATTTGGCGGTGGCGTGCCGGCGTCTCCACACGTGCCGTCACCGTCGAACGCGGGCCCGTTCATGAACAGCAGCGGCTCCGAATAGCCGTCGCCATCACCGCCGAAGCCACATGCGCCGCTTTGGGCCATGCCGCCCGAGACGAGGGCGTTGCGAGCGTCTTGCACGTCAGCTGCCGAGACGGGATCTATGGCATGGTCGTGGAAATAGCGCGCGACGGCTCCGGCCACGGCCGGAGCGGCCATGGAGGTGCCCGAGTAGGTCGTATACCCGTGATTCAAATAGGTTGAGTAGATGCAGGTCCCGGGCGCCGCGATGTCGACTTTTGGACCGAAGTTCGAGTAGGACGCCAGCATGTCGTCGGTGTCGGGATAGCACGTCTGCCCAGCCAGACCGCCGGGAGCACCGTCGTAGTCGGTCACCGAGGACACCGTAATCGCCGAATCCACCGATGCCGGCGAGTGAAGTGAGGCATCGACCGAACTGTTGCCCGCCGCAACGACGAAGGCCACCCCCGCGTTCACGGCTGCGTCGATCGCTCCGGTGAGTGCCTGTGACTCACCCTGGAACGAGAGACTCATGTTGGCAACCTCAATCTGATCGGCGTAGGCCGCAACCAGATCGACCGCCGCCAGCACGGAACCGAGCGACCCGGTGCCGTCGTCCCCGAGTGCTTTCACCGACCAAAGGGTGGCGCACGGTGCCGTGCCGCGGGCGCCAATGCCGTTGTCGCAGGCGGCTGCGATTCCGGCCACGTGGGTCCCATGGCCATTGCCGTCGACGCCGCCACCTACGCATCCACCGAACAGTGGATAGAACAGCGCCCCGGTGCAGTCGGCCACCCACACGAGGTTGAGATCCTTATGGACCTCGCTGGCTCCCGGCACATGCCAAATACCGGTGTCGATGATGGCGATGTCGACACCGCTGTAGTCCGCACCGCCGGGATTCAGGTCAGCGTCGATACGGTCATAGCCCGTGGACTCCACCTGGGCGGCGGTCCGCACCGTCACGTCGGGTTCGATGAACGCAACCCCCGGCATGCGCGAGACGCCATCGATGGCCTGCGGCGGCACGTCGATCGTGAATCCGTTGATGGAATGCTCATACACGAAGCCCACCCTGCCACCGGTGGCCTCCATGGCCCGTTCCGCCACCCATCGTGGGGACGTGCCATCATCGAGCACCACGATGTACCGTTCCGCCCCGGGGGCACCTGCACCGCCCGGCACCGACGGAGGCGCTGGTAGCACAGTCAGAAGCATCGCCAACGAAACCATTCCGGCAACCGCACCCACGCCATCTCCTCACTCCGATGATCTGACACTAGCTACGATTTCGCGAACTTGCACCACGCTCGGCATCCTTCATTGCCACTCGATGCGTTCGCCAGCAGAGGGCGTGCGACACAAGGCGTTCGCAAGGATTGGAGCAGTCACCGCGTTGAAAGCGTAGGTTGGGAGCACCGGACGAGGGAGGACCCGGAGGAGGTGTTGAATTCCCAGATCACGTCACGCCGGTGACGCCGCGGACGCATATCGAATTGCGTACGACGAGGAGAGACGGCATGTCCCACGAAGGCAAAACACAAATCACGTTCATATTCACGGCTGACGGTGACAACGTAGAGGAGGGAGACCGGTTGTTCGCCAGCCACGCCGAGTGGATCGAAAAGACCCATCATCGCGACGGCGAGTTGGCCCTCTTGCGATACAACGTCGTGAGAGGTGCCGAGGTCTCCAATCCGCTCGATCCGGGTTCGGAACCGACGGGTAGAACCAGCTACGCACTCACGGAGGTCTACGAGTCGCCGGCGGGCTTGGCCGACCACTGGGAGCAGGGCGCTAACTCGTGGCAGGATTTCGGCCCGTTCCTCGCGTGGGCGCAGAGCGTGGAGACGGCGGTTCTTCACGGGTCGCCGGTGATTCACTCACTCTGGTAACCGCTGAAGCGGGCGGCGGTTTGGTCTGATCTCGATATCAGACCGGTCTGCCGCGCTGCTGGCAACATGGCCGACGAGCCTTTGACTAGCCGGAGCAGGCCTCGGCGGTCTCGCAAGCTGCAGTGCGCTCAGGATGTGTACTACCCCTGGCTGCGTTCGTGGCTTCGATTCGTGTCACCCGTGTCAGACCCTCAACCGTCTGTGTAGTAGTGAGGTCGGGAAACCGGCCCGAGGATGAGAGGCTGACGATCATGTCATTCGTTGTTACCGACAACCTTCCCGCCAGGGCTGGTGCGGCTGCGTGGCTGATGGTGCCGGCCGCCTGGTCAATCTCGGTCGTATTGGACCGAAATCGCGAGTGGGAGGGTTCTCCGATGGTTTTCTGGTTGCTAGGAGCAGCCGCACTCGTCGTGGCCGGCGCACTACAGCTCGTCGTGGTACTCCAGGCGCTACGCCCCGCACGAGGATTCTCAGCTCGAGCCGCTATCGGTGTGCTGGGACTCGGCCTTGCCGTCTCGATGGCGGTGGGATGGGCCATTCCCCTCTGGTTGGCCCTGTACGGGATCGGGATGCTGATCGCCGGAGCCGTCGGAAACATCCGCATCGCCACTGCGATCGGACTGGGTTTTGCAGTCGGTACCGGTGCTTTTGCCCTGCTCACGATCTTCGAGGTAGGCCGACCGGATTCCTACGGTGATTATCCCGTTGCCGGCGTCACCGCCTTGTTCATCGCCACCATCGGTGCCGCGGTCGGGATGCTCTTCTGGCCGGAGAACCGCGTGATGCAAGCAGAGCGTCCAATCGAGTCAAGGGCCGGATAAACGGCGTCAGCGGGATTGCTCGTCTCCCGAACGTACTCACTCGCGCAACGACCCGCTGACGTTTGACACCGCCATCAAGACAGGAACGCCCGGGAAGTTCCTAACCGCCAGCCCCACACGATGGCGTTCCTCACCGCTTCGATCCGCCGCACGCACCGGCTTCCTTACTGGACGGCTCGACAATACCGGGTCAGTCACGCCAATCGCCTGATCTGCGAGCTGCGCGACTGACGCCGCCGATACGGTCTTTAGCTTCGTCGGGGACTAGCCGAGGAACTCGGCGATGCGGCTCTTGGGCCTTCCGATGATTGCGCGGTCACCCTTCACGACCACCGGGCGCTGCATGAGTGCCTTGTGCTCGACGAGGATGCCAACCACAGCTGCGGCGTTGCCGACGTAGTCGTCCGGATTCAGCTCGAGCTTCTTGAACTTCGCGTCCTTCCGGACCAGGTCCTCGACGGGGTCTTCGAGAATCGAGGCGATGTGTTCGAGCGTTGCCCGATCGGGCGGCTCTTTCATGTATAGCACCGTCTCATGCTTCACTCCCAGCTCCTCGGCGACCGCCAAGGCGTTCTTCGAGGACCCTCAATGAGGATTGTGATAGATGGTTACCTGGGCCATACCGTTCCGATCTCAGGGGTAGGCCGATTCAAGCAGAGGCGAACCAACCCGCTGCGCTCCCCACGACGGGGCAAGGGACCAGTCCTATCGGCCTAAGATCGATGACTCGTGACCGAGGACCGCAGCGCAAGCTTTGTCGAACTCTTCTTCGACCTCGTCTTTGTCTTCGGTATCACCCAGGTCGTCGCCTCGATCCACGGCCACCTCGACTGGGCAACGCTGTGGCGGGCCGCCGTGGTGCTGGGACTCCTGTGGTGGGCCTGGTCACAGTTCACGTGGCTGGCCGGCCAGGCCGACTTCAACGAGCTGCGCCCCCGGCTGGTGCTGCTCGCCGCCACGGCCGGAACGTTCATCCTGGCAGTTGCCGTGCAGGGGGCCTGGGGCGACGACGGGCCGTTCTTCGGCGCCGGGTACTTCGGAGTCATGCTGCTGGCAGGAGTCTTCGGCTGGGTTCGCGCCACCGAGGAGAGCGCGGCCGGAATGCTTGCGTACATACCTCGCGTGCTCGCCGGGGCGACCCTGGTGCTCATCGGCGGCTTCTTCGACGGTGACGTCAGAAGCTTGCTATGGATCGGCGGTCTCGCTTTCAACCTGGCCAGCGCAGTCACGGCGGGCCGCTACCAGTTCACGCTCAATGCCGCCCATTTCGCCGAGCGGCATGGACTCTTCGTCATCATTGTCCTCGGCGAGGCACTCATCGCGATCGGGATCGGGACCGTCGGTCACCCCGGATCGGCCTCCTTCTACGTTGCCGGAACCGCCATGCTGGTGATCGTGCTGGCCATGTGGTGGTCGTACTTCGACTGGCTGCTTCCCATCGGGGAACGATCGCTCAAGAAGGCATCGGGGACGGCTCTCGTGCGGCTCGCCCGCGACGCCTACACCGTGGGCCATTATCCGCTCGTTGCAGGGGTCATCTTGTTTGCCGTCGGAACCGAGGAGCTACTCGCCCATCCGGAAGCCGCCCTCGACAGCGGGGCGCGGTGGGCATTCCTGGGCGGGCTGGCTGCATTCCTCGGAGCGCAGGCCGCGATGACGCTACGCCTCACCGGCCAAATCGCCTGGGAGCGCCTCTCCGTCGTCACGGTGCTGCTCGCCAGTGCTGCGGTGCTGGGTACGGCCGCAGGCTGGTTGCTCGGGTTGATCGCCGCAGCTGTCATCGTCGCAGGGCTCGCCGTCGAGGCTGCCCGGCATTGGGAACAGCTCGGGGCCCTCCGCTAGGACAAAGCTGCCAGAAACAGCACGCCCGGAGAGACTCGAACTCCCAACCTGATCCGGAGTCAGACAACCACCATCCCCTCTTGCACCAAACACACCCATTGAGTCCCGTTCTGTTCGCTCTTAGGGACCCTTCCGTCCCATCCAGAACCATCCCGCACCAACCAGTGCTACCCGTTAGGTTGCAGATCGGTTGCAAGACGGCCCCACTGAGAAGCTCGATGCTTGCAAGCGGTGTTTCAGGGGACCGGGACGGATCGGCCTTCAGCGGACGACTCTTCAATCAGGTCGAGCAGCTTGTGAACGCGCTCTGCGTGTGCGAAGTCCGGGCTGAACGAATGGCCTTCCTTGATCGCTTCGGCCATTTGCTGATAGGCGCGGCCCACATTCCCCGCCGGTCCGCCCGGAAAGTCGTCAGTTAATTCAGCGGGTAGAGCGAGCTGCTCGAGGGCATCAGAACCTCGTGCCCCCGAGAGCGTGATCGGCGTGATCTGGGGAAGGCCGGAGGTCGAGGCGACCATCGTGCCTTCGGTGCCGTAGATCGCCATCCCCCAGCCGGTTCCGTTGTACGGGACACTCGCTGTATGCAGAGAGAGCCGGGCTCCTCCCTCCAGAGCTCCGTTGACCATCAGGCTGTCGGGCGCATCGACCAGGATCGTCTCATCCGTGTCCGACAACCTCCACTCGGGAACCTGGGTCGCGACCGAGGCTGACAGCTCGGCAAACGGGCTGAGGCAGTACGAGATCGCGTCGAGCGTGTGGCCACCAACGATGGTCATGAGGTGGGCACCGTTGGCCTTGACACCCATCCACGCATCTGCCGATGAGTGCGCAAGCGCGCCGTCGCCCATCATCGTCACATTGACTGCGACGATCTGCCCGAACCATCCCTCCGCATGGAGTTGCTTGATGTAGGTGAGCGAGGGATCGTGCCGGCCCTGGAGGCCAACCGCCGTAACCACTCCCGCCCTCCTCGCCTTTGCAGCCATCTCCTGTGCCTCGGCCAGGTTTGCGCCAAGCGGCCATTCACTGAACACGTGCTTCCCGGCGTCGACCGCGGCCATCACAAGCTCATGATGCTTGGGAACCCTGACCACCACCGAGACAGCGTCGATGTCCTCTTGCGCAGCGAGATCACGCACGTCGTGGAATGAGGGCACGCCATACGCTTCACCGGCTGCGGCCGCCGACTCGGGACGGCTCGTGCACACAGCGGCCAACTCGATTCCGTCGGCGGCTTGCAGCCCCGGGATGTGGGC
Organism: Actinomycetes bacterium; assembly: GCA_024638645.1. GTDB lineage: Bacteria > Actinomycetota > Acidimicrobiia > Spongiisociales > UBA5794 > JAHEJX01. The sequence continues at coordinate 4,078 of JAHEJX010000105.1, read as the reverse complement.
GACAGAACTCCAGCCGGACCCCGTGGCGGAGACACCCACCAACCCGACCCGTACAGTGTCTGACATAGCGCTCACCTCCGTTACGTTGCGAGCGTAACCCCAGAGGGTTGCAGTTCAAGCCGAAGGCTCTGAGCAGCAGAGGGGCGATGTGGTGGAAGCCCCTTGCAGCGAGGAGGGGAGACAGCACGCCCGGAGAGACTCGAACTCCCAACCTTCTGATCCGTAGTCAGACAGCCCCATCCCATCCCGTACCAACCCATCCCATGACGTCACTCGGACTAACCCCCGCTGCTCGTCTCGCCACTCGAAGTACACCCCAGGCCACTCAGTACCAACGGGAACCAGCCTCTTGGGTAGGAAAAAAGGGGTGGAGATCTTCACTCCAGCATGCCCATGGCGGAGAAGCGAAACTGATAGGGCAAAGTAATCGGGGCCCGCCGCTCTAGATGTGCCGATATGTGCCGGGCCGCAAATCGCTCGTACCGGGGTATGTACGGCAGTCTGACTACGGGTCCATCCCGAACCACTCACGCAAGACTCTGGGCCAGTCCTCGGGTGAAACCGGCGTCTCGGTCCACTTACCGTCACGGCGCAGTTTGAGTCGATCGTGAACAAGTGTTACCCGGTCAGGACCGCCGTCGATCAGCCTTGTCGCAAACGGTTTGCTGGTGAAATGAGTCGTGGGGGAGGTCTGTAGGAAGCGGTTCGATGGATCGAAATCTGTCGGCACCACCGACTCGGTCGAGAACCGGTATTGCTCTGCCCAGCCGCCCTCTTCTCGGAAACGCAAAGTGATGGAGTCGACGTCGCGGTGGAAGTCGTATTGGCCGGTGCCGCCGTCATGTGGGCCGTCGTCGTCGAGGGGGAGCGGGCGAATGAAGGAATCGCCGAAACCGACATCGACCAGGTAGGGCCTATCCAGATCGACCCGTATCGAGGCATGACTTGGTTGCGGACCGTCGGTCGGGCCATCGAGAACGACGGTTGCCCCCAGCCGAGTCGCCCGATACCCGAGTTCGTCCAACAGCGAGGCGAAGCTCCCGTTCAGCTCGAAGCACCAGCCCCCTCTTCCCTCGTCAACGATCTTGGCTGTCGATCGCACCGGGTCGGTGGATACACCGCGTCGGTAGTACACATCGAGGTTCTCAAAGGGGACGTGCGTCAGGTGCGACCGTTGCAACGTTTCCAAACCCCCGCGATCGAGCCTCGGGGCGACGTTGAGTCCGATCCTGGAGAGATACCTGGCGGCGTCCACAACGCGACGGTAGCTGGATCGTGGCGGGCTCGATTAGCCCAGCGTCAAACCAGCCCGACGTGAACAGCATCACTTGTGGAGCCCAATACCGCTCAAGATGTCCCGTTATGTGCGGATGGAATACTTCTACTGCGGTGAGTTGCTGGCGAGATACCGCCTAGCGCCTTCGACCGCCCGCCGGGCTTGACGCTGAAACACGGCGTTCAGCAGCGGTATCAACGGGCGAAGCCAGCCCGGGGCTCGCGTCTCGTTGCGGAACGTGATTCGCGTGCCATCACCCGATGGCTCAAAAGTCAGCGAGTCAACCGACCAGAACCCAGCAATCGAGCCTTCATATTGGACCTTTCGACCTAAATTCACCGTCACGAGCTCCGACCGGGCGGTCATGCGCATGGGACCGCGGGCGATAATCGACTCATACCTAGAACCTGCTTCAAACCGGTCACCGCTGATCCGCCGAGAACTTCGCACGTTGGGATTCCACTCGCAAAGCTCGCCCATGTCGGCCAGCAGTTCGAACACAGCGGCCGGTGACTCATCGACCCTGATCTCTCCCTTGAACTCAATCATCAAATGAAGCGTACGGGAGCCACCCTCCCAAATGTGAAAACGCGGAAGACGGGCCGACGAAGGCCCGTTCTCCGCTGAGAGTGAACCCTGAACGGGTTCAGAGGCGCGATCTACACGTTGAGCAGGTTGCTGGGCTCATCGACGGGGGTCTCAAGGTAAAGCCAGTGACCGATTCCATAGACCCCGGCAGCAAAGAGAAGAAGACCAACGGACGCGAACCAGATAGTGGGGTCGTCACCGAAACTTTGACCGTTCAGGTTGGGCATCGCCTGCGGTGTCCACATAGCTGCGTACGCAAGGAGCGGGCCCGCGAGCATCGCCGCACCTGCCCATAAAGGCGCTAGGCCATGCTCACGGAGCGCAGTTACTAGGAGCACGGTTCCCACTACCAGAAGACTCATCCAGATTCCCCAGAACCAGACTCCGAGGCTTGTTATGGCCGCAGCCCCGAGCACGTATGGGGCCGCCCGTCCTCGCCATCCAATTGCGCCGCCATGGCGCCTGTTAAGTCCGACGACCATCGCGGTGAGCAAAAGCCCGGCGCCGATAAACGAATAGATGCTGATGTTGTAATAGACCCCGTCCCAGTCACCGGTTCTGTTGACGGCGTTGTCCACAATCATTGCGATCGTGGCTCCGACATACAGGACGGCCGAAATGATGCCTAATAGACCGGCCTTCTTTGTGAATGTGGTTGGCACTGCGATACCTCCATGCTTGGAGGAGGCAAACGCTCGGCTTACCAGGATGGGATCGCCGAACTCAGTGAGAACAGATCGCTCAGCGACGAGCAAGGCCAAACCCTGCTCCCGTCGCCGGAACACCCCTTCGAACAGATGGTCGGCCACTTCCGCCACGATGTCGTCAGCCTCGGCAGAGCGGCGCAGCATGTGGCGCAACTCATCGAGATACTTCTCGATCAGGGCGTGCTCGGCCATGGTGCCCCTTTGAGGACCCGCCCCATCGCAGAAGAGAATTCGTCCCACGATTGGCGCTGTTCACTGAGTGCGGCGTGACCGTGCTTGGTCAGCAGATACGTCCGCCTCCGTCTTCCTTGCACCTCGCTCCACTCGCTGGTCAAGAAACCTGCCTTCTGGAGTCGATGAAGAGCCGGATAAACCGTGCCTTCCGGCAGGTCGAAGCTCTCCTCACTCCTTGTGCGAAGCTCCTCAATGACCGCATACCCATGCTTGGGGCTGTCGGCGATGATCGCCAACAACAGCAGATCGAGATGCCCTTTCAGCGCCTGTCCTCTCATACCTCGGAAACCTACACCTTGGATTGCTAGGTGTCAAGATCGGATAGCACCCACGATGGCGGCGCAACCGACCCGGTGAGCAATCCCTGAAGCCATACCAACCGCACATAACCGGCAATCTCTAGCGGCTATCAGGCCGCTCTAGATGTGCCGTTATGTGCAGGTCAACGTGAAGGGACCCCCGCGAGCAGGGGTCCCTCATGTCGATGGTTTGGTTCAGTCTGTGCCGCAGAAGTTTGTGAGGTTCGAGCCCGTGGCCGGAATGTACAGGTAACGGTGCGGACATGAATAGATGACCGCCAGACCGGGCGGGACCGCTATGAGGAAAAGACTCGCTACGACCATGCGTCGATTGCTTCTTGCGTGCTTCACCGCCGGCATTGTGCTGGTCTCCGGGACACCAGCCGTGCTGGCCCATGGGGGAGAGTTGGATGTCGTCGTGGAGGCCAAAGCGAGCGATCCGCTCGACGTCCTCCATACGGACTATGCGATCACGCTTTTCTTCGACGACGGCGACCGGGTTGAGAATGCCGTTGTATCGGCACGTGCGAGCGACGGCACGGAAACCGTGCTGCCCTTCCAGGTCGGCTCCGAAGGCAACCTGTACATGGTGCACTTCGTCTTCCCACAGCCCGGACAGTGGACACTCGACCTGGCGGTCGATCACCCCGATGTGCAGTTGGAGCTCACGCTGGTTGAGGCCATACCAATCGGCGGTCCCGGTGCTCATGTCGTGCGGCTCGACACGGTCGACGAGTCGAGGACCGGAAGTGTTGGTCACCTGGCCATTCCCGACCACCCACTCACCGAAGCACCCGCGGCGACAACAACAACTACGTCGGCCGCCGCGGCGCGACCGAGCACGACCCTCGCAGCGGCGCCTTCGGTGGCGAGCACATCAACCCTCCCGACGACGACCGTCGTGGAGGCGGCACCCACCGGCGCTGCCTCAGCCGAGACAACTCATGGCGCCGTGTTGCGGGTGACAGCGAGTG
>JAHEJX010000193.1 GCA_024638645.1 Actinomycetes bacterium | reverse complement strand
CTGGTCGCCGCCGGCCATCGCGTTCCATGAGACGGGAGCCCGTGACTTGCTCGAGCCGACCAATTCCTTGCGACAGGGCGCTCTGTGAGATGCCGATCATCGCGGCGGCATCGGCGAACGTGTCGCCTTCGGCTACGGAGTTGAAGTAGCGCAGTTGCTGCAGGGTGAGGCCCTCGAGTGTGAAGTGCGGGACATCTATCATAAGTATCACTGATAGGATAGTTCAGAAACATTCATTTGTCTTCAGTGGCGTGCCGGGATAGCGTGGACTCACCTAATCGAAAGGCGCGACGTGACAGACAACTCCGCGCGCAAGCTGCGCATTCTCACCCCCGGCCTCGGAGCCGTATCCACCACTCTGATGGCCGGCGTCATGCTGGCCCGCAAGGGCCTCGGCAAGCCGGTCGGCTCGCTCACCGAGTACGGCGACATCGACGGCGTTCCGCTGACCGATCTGGTGACGTCGCTCGACGACATCGAGTTCGGCGCTTGGGACATCTTCGACGAGTCGGCCTACGAGGTCGCGGCTCGCTCCGGCGTGCTGTCCCCGGCGCACCTGGCCGCGGTCGAGGACGAACTGCGTGCCATCCGGCCGCTGCCTGGCGTATTCGACCCGGTGTGGGTCCAAGCTCTTGCCCACGCGGATCACATCAAACAGGGCGACAACCTGATGGAGCTGGCCGATCAGCTCACCGCCGACATCGAGGCCTTCCGCGCCGCAGGTGAGCGACTCGTGATGATTTCGTGCATGTCGACCGAGGCCTACCTCGAGCCCACCGATGTCCACGCCGACCTGGCATCGTTCGAACGCGGGCTGAAGAACAACGATCCGGCAATCTCGCCGAGTCAGGTCTATGCCTACGCCGCGATCCGGGCGGGCGTTCCCTACGCCAACGGTGCTCCCAGCTTGTCCGTCGACATCCCGGCGCTGGTTGAGATGGCGGAGCTGCATGGCGTGCCAATTGCCGGCAAGGACTTCAAGACGGGTCAGACCCTCATCAAGACGATTCTGGCTCCGGGCCTCAAGTCGCGGCGGCTCGGAATCCGCGGCTGGTTCTCCACCAACATCCTCGGCAATCGCGACGGGGAGGTGCTCGACCACCCGGACAACTTCCGCTCCAAGGAAGTCTCCAAGCTCGGCGTACTCGATTCGCTACTCCAGCCCGAGGACAATCCCGACCTCTACGGTGATATCACGCACGAAGTCCGGATCAACTACTACCCACCGCGTGGTGACGACAAAGAGGGCTGGGACAACATCGACATCTTCGGATGGCTCAACTACCCGATGCAGATCAAGGTCGATTTCCTCTGTCGTGACAGCATCCTGGCGGCCCCGATCGTTCTCGATCTCGCTCGCCTGATGGACCTGGCAAACCGCAACGGCCGTGGCGGAGTGCAGGACTTCCTGGGGTACTACTTCAAGAGCCCGCAGCCGACCTATGCCGGGGAGCGGGTGGAGCACAACCTCTTCACCCAGGAAGAGATCCTCATGGACGCCATCCGCAAGATGGCGGCCGGGTAGCAGAGCGAACCATTGAGGGCCGCCCGCTTCCGAGCGGGCCTGGCGCGTCTTGCATCAGAGGCCTCGTGTACGGTTGGAGCCGAGGCAATGATGGGAGGCGAAGGTGCGCAGGCTATTGCTGGCGGTACTTGGCGTCGCGGCGATGACCGTCGCGTGTGGCTCGGATCCACTGGCCGACACGTCCTGGCAGCAGGAGTTCGCCCTCGACGAGTGCGACTTGCAGGCGAGCGGCCGCAGCGAGTTCTTCGTTCTCGAACCCGGTTTCCAAATCGTCCTCGAAGGCGGTAGCGAACGCGTCGCCATAACAGTGCTCGACGAAACGAGAACGATCGACGGCGTCGTCACGAGGGTTATCGAGGAACGCGAATGGAAGAACAACGAGCTGATCGAGATCTCGCGGAACTTCTTCGCGATATGTGAGTCCACCGGAGACACCTTCTACTTCGGCGAGGACGTAGACGACTTCGCCGGCGGCGAGATCGTCGGCCATGGCGGAGCTTGGCTCGCCGGAGAGGGAGAGGCGCGAGCCGGGCTGATAATGCCGGGCAACCCCAGTGTCGGAATGCGCTACTACCAGGAGATCGCTCCGGGTGTGGCACTCGACCGTGCCGAGGTGATCAGTCTGGATGAGACGCTTACAACTCCTGCCGGGACGTTTAGTGATGCCCTCAAGACGGAGGAAACCAGCGGCCTCAAGAACGAGAGGGACTTCAAGACCTATGCTCGTGGCATCGGCCTGATCCAAGACGAGGCCCTTCTGCTCGTGGAATACGGGTTCGTTTCGGGCTAGCTGAATCCTCGCTGAACGTCGACCCAGAATGGGCAATCCTCGAAAACTACGTGCATTTGCGCTCAGCTTTGGGTAACTTCGACCAAGAAGGGTGGCAAGCACCCAAGTCGCACAAGAGGTTGAGGGGCCTTTCGGGCGGAGCGATTTGAGGGAAGGCGTTTGCGGAATGTCGGTATTCGTAGCGCGCTACGGCAATCCAGCGCTTACGTACGGACGCGGTGAAACCTGTTTCACAGCGTTCGTAGTCGAAGTGATCTGTGCACGTCTCGTTTTTGAAGCAACGTTTTTGGCGAGCGAGACACCATGAAGCACTCACCGGACTAGTTGTGTGCCTCTGGGGAGGGGAATCCCTGAATGAAGTACTGGATCGTGAATTGGAGCGTGAAGTTTCGGCGAATCGTGCTCGCTGTTGCGGCAGGTTTGTTGGTATTCGGGTTTTTACAGCTCGATGATGTCAAGAAAGACATTCTCCCGGAGTTCAGTCCGACGACCGTCGAAGTGCAAACGGAGGCGCTCGGCCTATCGGCCGCCGAGGTCGAACGGCTGATCACGACTCCTCTGGAGCAAGACCTGCTCAACGGCGTTGCCTTCCTGGAGACCATTGAGTCAGCCTCCCTGCCGGGACTG
>JAHEJX010000192.1 GCA_024638645.1 Actinomycetes bacterium | reverse complement strand
GCCACCAGTCCTGAGAAGTCGTCATCAGCTCTTCGAGGTCGGCCTTCACCGCATCCAGGTCGAGACTCTCGAACTCCTCGGCATAGTTGAAATCTTCCCCCAAAGGGTTGGATTCCGGAGATGGCTGGCGCAACGGATCGAGGCTCAAGCGGTTGGGCCACCAATACTCATTGGTCGGCGCAACCTCTTGGGCAACCGCCAGGTTGACTGGCAAGCCCGGAGAGATCCCAATCGACAGCAGGGCAATTACCGACATCGTTCGTTTGAACATCTAGATGGCCTCCCTCAGATTCGCCATACATCTGGGCTCACGAGAACTCGTCGCCTCGATGTTTGCCAGAGGCCATGCTAGTAGCCCCCAACTAATAGAACAAATATATTGTTTCTATTTCCGATAGCCTGTGGCTATCATGCAAAATGCCGACGATCACCCAACTCGAATACGTCGTCGCGGTCGACCAGTGCCGCCACTTCGGCCGGGCGGCCACGATGGCCCACGTGTCCCAGCCGACACTCAGCGCCCAGTTGCAGAAGCTCGAAGACGAACTCGGCGTGCCCCTGTTCGACCGCCGGAAGCAACCGATCCTGCCCACCGAGGAAGGGAAGGCCCTCATCGAGCAGGCCCGGATCATCCTCAACGAGGTACGACGGCTCGAAACGATGGCGGACCGTGAAGCCGACGACCTCGCCGGTGAATTCCGCCTTGGAGTCATTCCGACTGTCGCACCGTTTCTCCTGCCGCTCTTCCTGAACCGTTTCTCGCGGTCCTATCCCCGCGTGGAGCTGTATGTGGAGGAGCTCCCGACCGACCGGCTCATCGACCAGCTGGACCGCGACACGCTCCATGCCGGAATACTGGCGACGCCGCTGGGGCTGACCCGCATTGAAGAAGAACCGCTCTACTATGAAACGCTGCAGGTGTATGTCGGAACGAACCACCGTCTTGCGTCCGAACGCCGAGTGTCACGGCGCATGTTGAAGCCGGAGGGCCTGTGGCTCTTGTCGGAGGAACACTGCCTGCGGGAACAGGTGATCGTCGCCTGCGGATCCGGCGATCAGAAGGGGTGTTTCCCGTCGGTACACCTCAAGGGAGGGAGCCTGGAAACCGTGGTCGAACTCGTCTCGGGCGGCCAGGGATACACCGTGCTACCCTCCATGGCCGCCGATGCGATATCAACGCGTGGCTTCGAAGGAGTCATCGTCAACTTCGGTTCCCCTGTGCCTGCACGCGAGGTAAGCCTCGTTCACAGGCGCGGGTACTTGAAACGCGGCATCGAACGGGCGCTTCGGAACACGATCGAGACCTGCCTGCCGCCCGGTCTCACACGCAGAAAGAACAAGGGACTGAAGATTCTCAGCCTGATGGGTCAATTCAAGTAGGCGACGAATGGGGCCTGGCGGCCCCGCACCGCCTCCAGCGAGCCCGGCCCGGGATCAGGCGCGCCAGCTCCGGCGGCAACCTGATCGGCTGGTCGCCCTGGGTAAGAGCGCACCAACGTCCAACGGTTCTTGAGTGCGCTGCATTCGATCTCCAAGATCGGTGTTTTCCTCGGTAACTCTTCGCTGTCGATAACTTGGCGTGTCCACGAAATACACGAGGAGTGCATACGGGCACGAGGAGCGTGATCCTCATGGGAACAATCAAGGGACGGTCTCTCTCAGCAATCTACGGGCGGTTGTTCGCGTCCAACTCCTCCCAGGAGTCCGTAAGGGTTCTGAGGAAGGCGACAAGGTCCTCAAGCTCTTGGTTGGTGAGCCCCAGGTCTCCGAGCTCCTCCATGTTCACGTTCTCCGAGACTTCGGGAGCCGGCCATGCGCCCAGGTCACGGGTGTTGTAGAAAGCCACCACGCTGAACAAGGTCTTGAACACACCGTTGTGCATGTAGGGTGGCGTGATCGCTATGTTCCGCAGAGTCGGCACACGAAACTTCCCGTTCTGAGACGAGTCGTCAAGTGTCTTGCCCAAGCCGAGATCGACAAACGCGAACCCATCCGGATTCAGTTCGGCGGGCAACGTGTAGAAGGGATTCTCAGGATTCCGCGGCACACCCAGATTGTCGTAGGTGAAATCGGTAAAGAGTGGTGGTGAGCCGTCCTCCGCTGGGCGGCTTGGGTGACACGCCGCGCAGTTCCCTTTGTCTTCAGCCTCGAACAGCGCTAGACCGCGCAGTTCCTGCTCGCTGAGGTTGATGTCCCCTTGCAGCCAGCGGTCGTACTTCGAGCTGAACGGGCTCACCTCGGCCGTCTTCTCATAAGCCTCAATGGCGTCTGCCATGTACGTGTAGGCTCTACTCGGGTCGCCCAACGCATCGGAGCCGTAGACTTCAGCAAACAGGCCCGCGTAGCTGAGGGCCTGCAGCTTCTCAGCAATCCTCTCAATGTTCGCATTCGCCATTTCCAGGGGATTCAGCGGCGGCCCCTTAGCCTGCTCAGCAAGAGAGTCAGCGCGACCATCCCAGAAAAGGCCACCAACCCAGACCTCTTCCTCTCGGTCACGGTGCAACGCCGGGACAAACGCCGAATAGGCAGTCGTCATGTCGTTTCGGCTTCCATACCGCCCCGGGCGGGCACCGCGGGAGACTGGCAGATCCACGTTGGGGTCAGCAAAGGCAGCTTCCGGGGCATGACAGGCTGCGCAGGCTTGCCCGGGTGGAGTCGACAAACTCTGATCGAAGAACAGCAGCTTGCCCAGGCTCTCTTTCGCACTCAGCGGAGTCGTCTGGGCGGCCGCGCTGGTGATGAACAGTGTCACCCCTATGATGACGGCAAGGCTCCACGTGGCTGTGACGGTCTGGCGACGCGGACAGATGGTGGTGCCGGGGTTGAGGGCCATGCCAGATATGTCTTTCCTGTCAAGCAACCGGGGGTGTCGACAATCTTGATTCAAGTTGGAGGGGAGCCCTAGTGAGCAAGGGCCCGGGAGACACGTCTCAGGCGTTCGGCGGCC
>JAHEJX010000191.1 GCA_024638645.1 Actinomycetes bacterium | reverse complement strand
TGGGCATCATCGGTACTTTGTTGTTCGGGAGGGAGTCAGTCGATCAGCCGACGACCCTGGCCCAAACCAGCACCACCATTCTCACAACCACGATCGCTCCCGCCCCTTCCACCAGCGTCGATCCTCATATTGGTCGGCCCGTCTACGACGAGTTTCTCATCCTCTCTTTGCTCGACGCCGAAACAGGCGAGTTCTGTCGGGAGAGCTTCGGCTCTGATACCGCAGCGTGTTACGACGCCTACGAGCTGGGCACCGACAACTTCGAGGAACTGATCCTGCGTAACCTCGAAGCCCGGACCAGTTCGATTCCCAGCTACGCCCCCGATCAATACGGGTGCCAGGACGATGGGCGATGTCTCGATGATTACGGGATGTTGTGCGACGAGTCGGATTATGAATCCTTCGAAGACGAAGCCGGGGACACTATCAATCTGTGTAACCCGGACTATTGAGAGCCTTCACCCAACTCCGTCGGCGCAACGCATCTCGAATGTCCTGATCATGGAGCGCGGCAGTCTTCTGAGGGATCACACGTGTACCCGGACGAATCGGTTGCGGCCGATTGCCGGGTACCGTCACTACCGACCTAGGGGATGGTCGACTGGCTGAGATGGGCCCGCCGGCGACTCGGAGGCATTTCGTAGACACCTCCAAGCGCACTTGAAAATGCCGCGCTGTCGCGCTGCCGGGATGGGCCGATGGCCTCTGGTTGCACCGCCACCCAGGCTCCACGCTGTAGTCATGGACACCAAGCGCGTCTCGCTCACGAACCGCTCGTTGGTCTGGTTTGGGACCCGCAAACTCGCCCGCTGGGTACGACAGACAGCTTCGCCGCCTCACCACCTAGGCGCCGAGGCTGGTGCTATGTACGGGGCTTTGGCAGCGAGGATCTTCTGGCCACGGAATCTGGTCTTACGCTGGCATCTGGCCGGATACCTCCTACCGGCGGTGGCCCTGTATCAGGGACTCCGATCAGGAGGCTCGACGAGCGAACAAGCCGTCGCCGGCGTAGGCGCTCTGCTGGAAGATGACATGCAAGTCCGCCGACGGCGGCTAGAGAGGTTGGGACATCGCCCCGGCTTCTTTGCAGTCTTCGCCGTGATGGTCCGGCCGCTGACCCGCCTGGTGTACCCGCCTCCGGCCTGGCGGGCAGATTGGCTGGAGGTATCGCGGCATCGGATTGCCTTCGACATGACGGACTGCTTCTATCTCAAAACGCTCACCCAATTGGGAGCACCGGAACTGACGCCCGCACTCTGCCGGGTCGACGACGTCCTCTACGCGGGCGTATCACCCGAACTGGCGTGGAGTCGAACCACCCTGCTGTCAACCGGCGGAGAACGATGCGACTTCCGTTTCGATCGGTGTCGATCACCAGACCGAAACTTGCTCTAGCCGGCACGGCGGTCCATTGCATCGTTTCCGTCTTAAACTGCCCGCTCAGGCTTCGCCGGGAGCTTCTTCGCCCAGGTTTCCCGTTTTTCGCATACCCTCGACGATCTTGTCGGCCATCTCGTCGACCTTCTCGGTCGGGATCTTGGTGTCGAGCTTGTCATGGAGTTTGGTGCGCACTTCCGATTCGGATAGCCCTTGCCAAGCAGCTTTCTGGGTTGACACGAGCTTGACGATCCCGGACACGAGCGCGGCAAAGAGCGCGAATGCGAACAGCTTCTTCATGGAGCTACTCCTAACGATGGCTTCACACAAAATGTACTCGGTGGCGTTCCCCAAGGCAGAAGCCCTCGCGAGGCGCTGTTGTGAGTTTCATCCGCAAGATCCTCGCAGTCCTCTGAAATGCCGGACGCCGGTAAATGGAGCGGTGCGATCCCGATGTGTGAAATCTGGACGTTTGCTTCGTGACGAATCGAAGGCCTGAAGGGCGTCCCGCGTTTCAGGTCTTTGTAGCCAGATCGTCCAACTCGACGAGATGAGTTTCTGAGCCGGGTTCTGCAGACCGGACTTCCCCTACCAGCCGATTTCCGCCCGCTCGCTTGGCTTCGTACATCAGATGGTCCGCAGCTTGCACCATGCTTTCGATCGGGTCATCGGGGGATGCATAGGTGACGGCCCCGACACTCACCGAAAGAGGCGGAACCCGCCCTTTGAGCTGGTCGTGGATGCGGGTCACGACTCCGAGGGCTGTTTGCCGATTGGTGGACGGCAGGATCAACACGAACTCGTCTCCACCCAGGCGGCCGAAAACGTCATAGGGGCGAATCGACGCCACGACCGCCGACACGAAACTGAGGAGGAGGCGATCGCCCGCCTGGTGGCCGGCGTCGTCGTTGACTTCCTTGAGCCCATCGATGTCGAAATAGGTGATGGTCAACGGCTGTCCATTCCGGACTGCTCGCAATCGTTCCCGTTCCGCTAGGTCCATAAACCCACGACTGTTTAGCGTCCCCGTGAGGGGATCGCGCAATGCTTGCTCTTGGAGGGCACCAATCGCCCGATGGAGGGCACGAGCCAAGACGACGATACCGACGAGCAGAGCCAAAAGTGCCGCTCCCTCAATGGCGGCAAGCGGCCATGCCACAGGTGCCCTGGCGGACGACGCACCGGTCGAAACGACTCGCGTCGACGCCGCCAGAATGGCCAGGCTGACTCCGGCAACCGTGCTGCCGTGGAACGCCACACCACCAATGATCAACACAAAGACCACATCGTTCGGAAACGGAAGTACCGTGGCCCACTCGATGAAGCCGGTGGCCACTACCGAGGCGATCCCCAGGACTATCACTGCGCCCCCGGGCAAACCCGAAAAGGAATACAGCACCCGGAAGAGCCCGTCGGGGTTATCCAAAGCGCGTCGGGATATTGGCAGCCGGGTCATATTCATGCGGCTCCAGTATCACCCAGATTCAGGAAGACGAGGTGGATCCCCCGGAAACTCGGGCAGAACCCGCACCTCATCCAACCGCCGGGATGGTCGGCCGATCATCACCAAATGCCG
>JAHEJX010000190.1 GCA_024638645.1 Actinomycetes bacterium | reverse complement strand
TGCGGCAAGGCGACGAACCTGGTTCTCCTTGGCCAGAGACACCAGCTCGGCCGCTACGTTCTCACGTCGCGCTGTCCGAACTTCCACGACGACTCGCTCGCCGTCGACGTTGGCAATGAGATCGAGCTCGCCTCCGCCGAGTTTGACGTTGCGAGCCAGGACGGCCACTCCGTGTCCCTCTAGGAATGATGCGGCTACGGACTCTCCGAAGATGCCGAGAGCGCGACGGTCGCGTTTCATCCGCTCAGCCTGCTGGAGCTGGTGTCGCGCTTCAAGGCCTTTGCGTACTAGGGATTGCTGCAACACGCGGTTCAATCAGGTCGAGGTGTGCTCGCCTGTGTCTCCGTTTCTCGTTCCCGGTTGGCGTTGGCAGCCGTCTTCGATGACGCCACCTGCGGTATCAGCAAGCACATTCATCAACGCCGTCGACTTCTTCGCCGGTTACCGGATCCGCACCGACCCCGGCATCGATCACATCACCACCCGGCCCAATCGACCCCAAACCAACGGGAAGTGGAGAGGTTCTTCTCCACCCTCAAACCGAACCACACGCGTCAACAACGTACCCGAACACAACCTCCGGGAGATCAAACAAGAACAACCGCCGGCTCAGCGGGCGCCTAGCCATCGCGAAAGCGCCCATGGCCCGGAACCTCAATACCTCCTCGACTGCGATCGTTCGGCGCGTCGTGCAATCGCCGCCTTGCGGGCCACAAGTCGCTCCTGCTCGCGCTGCAGTTTCTGATAGCTCTCGAATCGCCTTCGGTCGAGCACGCCGTGCTCGATGGCGATCTGAATCGCACATCCCGGCTCCGAATCGTGGCTGCAGTCACGGAACTTGCAGTATCCGAAGTACTCCTCGACGTCGCCGAACACGTTGCCGATCCCTTCGCCCGCCTCCGCCAACCCAACTGAGCGCAAACCAGGTGTATCGATCAGCACCGCTCCCCCGCCGATCGGCACCATCTCGCGTGACGTCGTCGTGTGCCTGCCCTTGCCGTCGCCGGCACGCGTCGGGCCGGTGTCCAGAAGGTCGACTCCAAGGATGTGGTTCACAAGTGTCGATTTACCAACGCCGGACTCCCCAACGAGTGCCACAGACGACCCAGGCTGGGTAAATCGCGTCAACTCTTCCGTGCCGCTTCCTGTGACGGCACTCAAAGCGAAGACCGGCACCCCTGCCGCAGCCCGTTCTACATCGCGCACCGTTGCTTCGCGCGCAGAGGCGTCGACGAGATCTGCCTTCGAGAGCACCACGACCGGCTGCGCCCCGCTGTCCCAAATGAGGACCATGTATCGCTCCAACACCGCCATCCGCAGTTTGCGGTCCAACCGATAGAGGATGAAGGCGTGATCGAGGTTGGCGGCGAGCACCTGATCTCGATTGTTCGAGGGCGAAGGATCCCTGCGGACGATGGCGGAAGTGCGCTCAGCGGTGGCCACAATGAGGCGGCCGGATCGGTCGTCGCCGCGCACCGCGACCCAGTCTCCAACAGCTACGCCGCCGCCCTCCAGAGCGGTAGCCGCTGCCGCATCAACCGGGCGTCTATCTGTGACTACCAGGCACGACCCGCGATCGACACGCGCTACGCGGCCTGGATAGGTATTTGGTTCGAGGACACCGCGCAGCCTGGCGGCCACGTCGGCAGTCCAGCCGTATTCATCGAGCATCATTGCAACTCCTGGATACAGGACATCGCCGATGCGTCGGTGAGGCGTCAGAAGCGCCGATCGGGATGTCCGGAGGCGGAAGGTTCGGGCGCGTTTGCCCGCTCAGAGAACTTCACTTGGACCTCCTTCCGATCGGCTAATCAGAAGCTATCAGATCGCGACGCTGCTACGCGGAAGTTGGCGGAAGAATGTCGCCGGACTGAACCCCGTCGCTGAGGGTTTCTTCGATGTTCACATCGCGAAACGTCATGACCTTCACGTTCTTCACGAAGCGTGCCGGGCGGTACATGTCCCATACCCAAGCATCGTCGAGCTCGAGCTCGAAGTAGACGGCTCCGTTGGCACGGCGAGTATGCAGCTCGACTCCGTTGGCGAGGTAGAAACGGCGCTCTGTCTCGACGACGTATTTGAACATCGGGAGCACGTCGCGGTACTCCTTGTAGATGCGCAACTCGACGTCGGTTTCGTACCGTTCGAGATCCTCGTCAGCCATTACTTCTCCTGGGTGTCGGCCGGCAGCATAGGGCTGCCGGCTCCGCCAAGTCACCTTGACCGAGGTTCATCAGCACCTCGCTCCAGCCATCATCGGCACTTCGCGCTCTGCACCAAAGCCATCTACAAGCCTGCCCAGTGTCTTGCCGGCCACATGATTAGGAACGCCCTTCCAACGACGTCTTCCGCCGGAATAGTGCCGAACGAACGACTATCGACTGAGTCATCGCGGTTGTCGCCCATCACGAACAGCTCTCCTTCCGGCACGGTGCGTTGACCAAAATCGAATGTGCTTGCGTAGCTGGGCAGATACGGTTCTTCGATTGCTTCTCCGTTGACGAACACGAAGCCATTGCGCGCCTCGACGGTGTCTCCCCCGACGGCGATCACGCGCTTGATGAACTCTGATTGCGGCGTGCGAATACCGATCGATTCAGCAAGGTTGCGCCATAGACGGCTGGGGATTGACTCGGGGTCGCCGATTTCGCCCCGCGGGTCGTCAAAGACGATCACCTGGCCGCGTTCGGGCTCGCCCCACACGTAGGACAATTTGGAAACCAGCACCCGGTCATCGATCTGCAAAGTCTCGAGCATTGAGCCGGACGGGATGAAGAATGCCTGCACAACGAACGTTTTGATCCCAACAGCCAGCACGAGGGCAATGAGGACGAGCATCGGCAACTCGCGCCAGAAGCTACGGGCGGCGCGGCCAACCTCATTGTCCTTCGCAGCACCCTCGCGCAGAGCGCGGAGGCTGCGATGGGTTGGGTCGTAGGGGTCGGTGGCGAAC
>JAHEJX010000104.1 GCA_024638645.1 Actinomycetes bacterium | reverse complement strand
CCACGCCGCCGCCAACAACCAGACCGGCCGGGCCGAACTCTTCACCAAACTCCTCGACCAGATCGGACCCCACCAATGAGCCCGAACACTCTCCTTGCCAAGATCACCTGCATATCGCCGGCACTGTTGTGGTCGGGAAGTCGCGT
Organism: Actinomycetes bacterium; assembly: GCA_024638645.1. Classification (GTDB taxonomy): domain Bacteria; phylum Actinomycetota; class Acidimicrobiia; order Spongiisociales; family UBA5794; genus JAHEJX01. Next base: position 11,784 of record JAHEJX010000104.1, on the reverse strand, counting down.
GGGACCGGTTACGGTGGCGTGCGTGTCGAGTTCGACGGAGCACCCCCATCTGGTGACCATCGGCACGCTGAACGCGCTGCAGGAGCGGTACGTCAACGGCGAGCTTCTGGCCAGTGAGTTCGCCGAGGCCTTTTCCGCCCACGTCACCGAGGACTTCGTGTTCGCCTGTAGGTTCACTCCGGCTTCGGACCTCCTGAAGCCGCTGTTCGCTGATCGTCATGGCATCGAAGGATTGCTGGCCCGGTACCGGATCGAGGAAGAACTCGAGCGCATTGAGCCGGGGACGACCTTGCCGGAGCATGTTGCGGTCTCCGACGACTGCTTCTTCATGTCGATGCGGGAGACGGCTGCGTTCGGTGGGGGTCCGCAGGTTACCTTTGACGTGGTCACGAAGTTCGTCTTCGCCGGCGACAAAGTGGCCCGTATCGAGATGTTCCTTGATGGGCGTCCAATCGACGCCGCCTACCCGGAGTAGGCAACAGCCGGCTCCGAGGGCGCCGTTGCCTGAGTAGCCCAGGAGCGGTGGGATCAGTTCATGTTGATCAGCCGTTCGAGCTGCGGAGCGAAATGCGAGGGCAGCGCAGGCTGTCACAATGGCGTCGTAGCGCATCTGGAGAGCATGTCGGACCATGTCCATTTGGTTTGAAGGCGAAGGCGAGATCGGCTGCAGTCTCGAACAGGTCGAGAACGCAGTCGAGAAGCTCGGCGAGTTCTTCACCGGAGTCGTCAGGTTGATGCCGGGCCTGGCCGATGTGGAGTTGGTCGCTATCGGAGGTTCGGCGCCTCCAAGATGGGAAATGCGTTTTTGACCGCTCACAAGACCTACCTCGAGCGACCAAACCAGTAGGGGCCCGAACAACAGCCCCTGGCATGCATCCGGTATCGGCACTTCCCGCACGGCAGTACGCCGGTCCCCTGCGGACCTCGACCACCGACCGTGTCGACCGGGCCGTCGTTGAGCCGGCGACGCTGCATCCCTAACCTCCTGGGCGTTGGACGTTGGCGGATGTGGCTCCACCGCCGGGCGGTCGAACTGGCAATGGACGCACGTGCCTGACGAAGGCTGTGGTCAACAAGCGACCGTCGGGACCTTGGGCCCTGTTGGGTTCTCGGTCGATCGGAGAAGGATGGAGTTGAGGGAGGGGTTGTGCCCCCGACCCCGGCCTCTTGGTGTGATGCGGGGCTCTGGAGGTGCGTGGGGATGGGCACAAAGCACCTTGGGGCAGTCGCCGCGATGGCAGCTGCGACGATCGGGACATTGCCGTTGGCGACCGCCACGGCGGCCGGTGATGTCGTTGCGGAAGCGACGTGGAGCGCTGGGGGTGCAATAAGACAATGGAAGCCGAGAAGGTGATTGCGATGATGCGTCGACGAATTGCGATGTCGATGCTGGGGATTTTGGCGATGACGACGGCGTGCGGTGGTGGCGAATCCGATGTCGCTTCGACCACGGCGGCTCCTGAATCAGATGTCACTACGACCACAACGATGGCTCCTGCGACGACCGACGTAGAACCGGCGTCGCCCAAGATGCTGGCCCTTGCCGCCGAGGTCGAGGACGCCCTCAACTACGTCGCCGGCGAGGACTACTGGGACCCGCGCAGCCTGTTGGCGCCAGACGTGGTGTTCGTCGCCCCGACCGGCGAAGAAGTGCGGGCGGACATGCCGGTGCCGGCCGAGTTCGGGTTCGACGAGAGCTGGGACTGGGACCGAGACGGGACCGTGACGTTCGGCGACTACCTCTACGCCGAGCACGAGTGGGGGACCGTCATCGCCACCGAATGGACCGCGGAATGCGAACCGGACGGCACCGAGATCGTCTGCCGCCGTGAAGAACAAGATGTCTTCGGCGCCGCAGCAGGTCTCGCCGTTGCCCGCAACTACCAGGTGCGGGTCACGTTCGCCGACGGGTTGGTCGTGCGCTGGGTGTCGGAGGTGGAGGAGTGGACCGACTGGGAGTCCTGGCTCGAACAGTTCGCCGGGTACGAGGGATGGGTCGCCGACGTGCATCCCGATGTGTACCCGATCGTGTTCCGCGGTCCGTGCTGTGCCGGCGACCCCGAAGGCATGAGGTTCACGGCCGAGTCGGTCGAGGCGCAACGGTCGCTCGTGCCCGAGTGGGCCGAGTCAGGCGTCGAGCCGATCGAGGTGTCGGCGATCCAGGAGGAACTCATGACCCCCGGTCCCGGCAGGGAGCCGGTCGACTTCGCGATCGATGCTCCTGACGCCGAGGAGGTCACGCTCGAGATGACCGCAAACTACTGGAACGCGAATCCGCGGCACACCATCGAGCTCTCCAGGGTGGATGACGAGCGGGGTAGTCATGCGGTGACGCTGTACCTGGGCAGCGACGAGTGGCTGTATCGCTTCAGAGTCGACGGGGTCTGGACGGTCGATCCATCCAATCCGCTCCGGGTCGCTGCCGAGGATGGCCAGGAGAACTCTCTTCTCGTCGTTGGCGAGACCCTGCCCTGGTTGTCGGAACAGCCGGGCGTCGCCAGAGGCGTGGTCGAAGAACTCGCACTCCCGGCAGGTGTGCTCGGCGAGGAGCAGACCTTGGTGGTCTACACGCCGCCCGGCTACACGGACGAGGGGCGCTACCCGCTGCTCGTCCTGCTGCACGGATACGGCATGCCGGCCTCGACGTGGGTCGAGGCCGCTGGTGTCGACCACGCGATGGACAACCTCATCGCCGCAGGCGAGATCGTCCCCTTCGTGGTCGCCATGCCGAACACCGAGAGGAGCGTCTACACCGATGCCTACCGCGATCACGTCCTGGACGAGGTCATTCCCTACCTGGACGCCAACTACTCACTCGACCCCGGTCCCGGCTCAACCGCCATCGCCGGCCAATCGATGGGCGGTCACGGAACGCTGCAACTCGCCTACCTCCGCCCCGGCCGATTCGGACTGGCGATGCCGATCATGATGGCAGCGCCGTGGTGTGGCGTCTCATGCGTCGACAGCCGACAGTACGCGAACCAGTACCCCGACGGCTTCGACGTCGACATCGCAATGTGGGTGGGAGCCAACGACGACCTCGGCCTGGACACGAACCACGAGCTCTTCGCTGCCTACCTCGACGAACAGGGACTCCCATACGACCACTACATCAACACCTCGGACGGCCACTACCAGGACGGCCACAGTGTGCGCTACGTGAGAACGATCCTCCCCGACGTCCTGCGCAGGGCAGCCCAACACTTCACCAACTGACACTGTCGGGCTACGGACACACCCGATGCCGTGACCGAGGGTTGCTCGACTGATCCACGACGGTCCCGCGCACGCCGACCGCCTGCCCTGGGATCACCGTGCCCGCTCGGTAGCGGCCCGACTCTCGGGCTCGATGGCGCGGTCACCAGGCGCGGCGCGATATGGGCTGCTGATCTCGGGTCGTCGGGGTGCCGGGTAGCGCCGGAACTACAGCGCGGCGGATCGGGATTCCCGGGCGAGGTTACGATGCGTCGTGGCGGATGGCCCCACCATCTTGGCGGGCCCGCTCGTACGTGACGTACTCGACCGTGTGAGGCGCCAAGTCTGGCCACGCCACCGATATGTGTGCCCACAAACGGCATCACTTCGGGGATGGCCGGTTGTGACCCCCGGTTCTACCCGACCCTTCGGTCGCTGATCCGCACCAGATTGGTGGCAACCTCGGCAGCCCTGTTGACGACGTCGAGGTGATTCCCCAGGTCTTCGAGGACCAACCAGCCAAGCGAGCGGGCTCGCTCGGCTTCACCCCGCATCTCCTCGCTCGAGAGGACGTAGCCACACGGCCATTCGCACCAACCGGCTGGGACCGGGAGCGCGTCCTCGAACAGCTTCATTGGAAGCTCGGGTAGCTCGGCTTCGACCTGGGCTCGCATCTCACTGTTGGGGATTACCTGCTCCACCCAGCCCTCACCCCGCCACGCCGACCACGGTGGCAGGACGCCGTCGACGGCCAGTGGCCGAAGTAGATCGACGGCGGCCGGGTCGAGCTTCGCTTCTCCCTCACAGTTGGGGATGGCTGCATCGACGAAGGCGAGACGCGGGCGCACAGGCGTCGACAGCGAGTTCGCGATTGCCGGCAAGAGAAGGCCCGCACCGCTGTGGCCGGCGACAACGTCCGTGTCGCTCGGGCACGCAGCGACGGCCTCCCTCACCACCGCAGCTGCGTGCCCTGACACTGCGGCCTCTCGCAGATCTGGCACGACGACGCCATGTCCAGCCGAGGTGAGGGCCTCAGCGACCCGTTGCCACGTCGCCGGCCCAACGGGTTGACCGTGGATGAGGACGAATCTCACGCCGGCCAGTGTGCCCGAAGATCTGCGTTCACCACACAGCGGTCACAACGGGGGACTGCGCCGGCACGTTGACTCCGCCCGAGGTATCCCGAACGCCGGCTCGGGCGCCCATACCGACTTCGGCCGATCCCGCTGCGACCCGCTGTGGAACCGGCAATCCCGATAGGGCCCGGCCGCTGGTGGCGCCAAACGAGGGGCGGCCTCAGCATGCCGATCGACAACGGTCACCGACGCCGAGCTATGAGCACAACGCTGCGACACCATTGCCGTGTCCGGTATCACGCCAAGGGAGCCCACCCAGAGTGTGCTCGATACGCGCCCCTGGCGGGGCTGGGTCATCAGGAGCACCGCCATGCCAACCTCTGAACTGTCGTCCCTTGGTTGAAACCCGCATGACTCGGTTGAGTTGCTGATCAGGGTGACTGCAGAGTCGGTCAGTGATCAGGTGGCGGCGGTCGTGGCAGGCGGGGTCTCCGGGTCCGAGGTCAGCCCTGGGCTTGCCGCCCGTTCGCTGCCTCGGCGACGACGGCCGCGATTCGGCTGGTCCGGGTTGCTGGCCGCGCCGCGCTGACGATCCACCACAGCATCTGCTTGCGAGCGCTCGGGGGGAAGCGGTCCCAGTTGGCTCGTGCTTGAGGGTCTTGGTCGAGCGCGGTGGCGAGGTCGGCGGGTTCTTCGAGGTCTTCGACTTGGTCGCAGATGGTCCACCATCCGTTCGCCTTCGCCGCGTCGATCGCAGCTCGTCCGGCGTCCGTCATGAGGCCGCGCCTTTCCATGTCGGCGGCGCGTTGGCGGTTGAGTCGGGACCAGGGACTCTTGGCTTTGCGGGGGGTGATCAGCTGGAGGCCCCGGTCGTCGTCGAGGAGGGTGGCAGTCGAATCGATCCACCCGAAGCAGATCGCTTCTTCGACGACTTCAGGGTAGGGGCATCGTGGTCGGCCGGTGCCGGTGCGCCACGAGCACAGCCACACGCCGCGGGTCGTCGTGTGGTTGTGCTCGAGCCATGATCGCCATTGCGGCCGGGTTTCAACGTGGTAGATCGGGTAGTCGAACCTCCACGTGGCGGGGTGGTCGGACGCCGACGGTCGGGGTTGGGCAGAGGTCACGTATGTCTCCGGTGTCGAGCGGAGCGGTCACTTGCCGGATGCCGGCTCATCACATCGCGGTCGGGAGCAGCGCTGGGATTAGGCCATCCCCGCTCAGGAAGTATGCCCTCCGGTCAAGCCGGAGGACATACTCGACCTTGAAGCGCTCTGGGCCTAGGTGGCAACCTGTTGTTCCAGCCACTTCAGAATCGCTTGGTTCGCTTCTTCAGGCTTCTCTTGTTCAATCCAGTGACCGCAATCCAGGTTGACCACTTCCACGTTGGGCACGAACTCTGTCAGGTTCTCGGATCGCTGGACCAGATCTCGGTCGCCGTAGATCATGAGTGCGGGCTGCCGGATGATCGGATCCACGTCCGCCAGCAGGTGCCAGTTGCGGTCAAGGTTTCGGTACCAGTTGATGCTGGCTGTGAATCCTGATGCTTCGAAGGCCGAGACGAAGACGGCCAGCTCGCTGTCGCTCATGAGAGGCTCACCGAGTGGTGTTTCCGCTCTGGCGAGGTTGATCCACGCCATGCCTGGTTGAGGCTCACTCGGAGGCTCGTTCTTCCGGAACAGGTTGCGAAGGAACTGGAAGGTGTGCGCTTCGAGCACGGCGTCCGCAACGCCCGGCTGTCGATTGAAGTGGACGAAGTAGAAGTCGCCACCAAACGCGGCTTCCATGAACTCGACCCACGGTTGCTCTCCACGCTCTTGATAAGGCAGGCTCAGCGCGACCACTTTGTTCACCCGATTCGGATGCAGAAGGGTCAGTCCCCACACGACGAACGCTCCCCAGTCATGACCGACGAAGGTTGCGTCTTCGTACCCGTAGTGATCGAGAAGTGCGATCAGATCGCCCGACAGGTTTTCGATGTCGTAGTCGGTCACCTCGGTCGGACGAGAAGAGTTGCCATAGCCCCGCTGGTTCGGGGCGATGACGTGGTAGCCCGCTGCGGCAAGGGCGGGGATCTGATGGCGCCAAGCGAAGGCATGCTCTGGCCAGCCGTGACAGAGCACAACGGGTTTCCCTGCGTTTTCTCGGCCTGCTTCGAAGACTTCAAGTTTCACACCGTTGACCGAAACAAGGGTTGGCTCGGGAAAGTCGATCGTATTGGACACTGCATTTCCTCGGTTTCTCTTCGGGTGATGTCTTGACGGAACCCGACCATACGACTCATTGTGGACAGATCCTGTCCGCAATTGATGAGAAGTTCTGAACATGCGAAACGATCCAACCGGGCGGGCGCTGCAACTACTCTCCCTGCTGCAAACCCGCCGCCTGTGGCGCGGTGCCGAACTCGCCGAACGCCTGGAGGTCACCGAGCGAACGGTTCGCCGCGACGTGGACCGACTGCGCGACCTGGGCTACCCGGTCGACGCCACGCCGGGCAGCGACGGTGGATACCGACTGGCGGCCGGCGCGCACCTGCCGCCACTCGTGTTCGACGACGACGAAGCGGTGGCCGTCGCCGTTGGATTGCGCGCTGCCGCGGGCGCGGCGATCGGCGGCATCGAGGAAACCTCGCTACGGGCACTGGCCAAGATCGAGCAGGTCCTTCCCGACCGCCTACGGCGTCGCGTCTCCGCGCTCCACGCCAGCGTCGTGTCGCTGCATCGGGCGCACGGCGACGATGAGCTCGTCGACCTCGACGCACTCGGTGTCCTGGCGTCGGCGTGTCGAGACCACGAAGAAGTCCGCTTCGACTATCACGGCCGCGACGGCGACGACAGCCGTCGCTTGGTCGAACCGCACCAGTTGGTCACGGCCGGCCGCCGCTGGTACCTCGTGGCATGGGATCTCCGCCGCGCCGATTGGCGCACGTTCCGTCTCGACCGGCTCAGCGGAGCGCAACTGGCCGGCCGGCGTTTCGCGCCGCGCCACATCCCCGGCGGCGACGGTGCCTCATACTTCGCGGCGTCGATCGCCTCGATACCTCGCGAACTCGAGACGCTGGTGGCCGTGCACGCCCCCTACGAACAGCTCGCCGAGGCATTGTCCTGGGTCGACCACACGCCCGTCGACACCGAAGCCGGCTCGTGCACGATCCGACTCCGCGCCGACAAGCTCGACTCTCTGGTCATGGCGGTGGTCCGACTGGCGCTTGGGGCGCCGGTTCGAGTCCTCCGACCTCGCGCCGTTTCCGACGAAGTGGACACGCTGATCGGTCGCCTCGATCAACGGTGATACGAGCCAATCGTGGCGTGCCATGACGCGCCGACCGGTGGGCCTTGCCCATCGCAACGAACCGGTTCCTGCCGGTCGACAACGTTCCCCGCCACCGACCTGCGAGCACCCGAGATCGGCACTATTCCCCACTGAAATCGTCCCGGTCGTGGACCAGGCCGTCGTTCTCCATCGGGTCCGGCGAGCGTTCCCGAGTGGTCACGGTGCTCGGCTTGGCCGGTTTGTCAGCGCGGAGATCGGCATTTCCGAATCGTGTCATCATCGAGCGTGGGTTGGTCGCCCGGGCAGTTCAGCGCTCCACAAGCTGGTGACGGCGCGCGATGGCGGCGGCTTCGATCCGGTTCGTGGCACCAAGCTTTCGGAGGATGTTCGATACGTGGACGCTGGCTGTCTTGGTGCTGATGAAGAGCGTCGATCCGATCTCGCCGTTCGATCGGCCCTCGTTGACGAGGTGGAGGACCTGGAGCTCTCGCCTGGTGAGCTTGAATAGTGAGGGTTCGCCCGGCGCAGAGGGGTCGGCTTGGGAGTCCTCGCTGAGGCGGAGGCGGGCCCGGCGGGCGAGATCCTCGATGTTCCGGCGGAGGGGCTCGGCACCGAGTTCGTCGGCGGTGCGTCGTGCGTCTGCCAGGAGGTGGGTGGCCTTGGTCCGGTCGGCTGCGGATCGGCCCCCGCCGGTTCGCAGGAGGGCATCGGCTTGGCGGTATCGAGCTTCGGCGGCGAAGAACCGGCATCCGGGCTCCTCCCAGGCCGACACGAGCCGGGCCCAGGCATCGGGGACCGGGTCGCCGCTGGCGTCGGCTATCTCGGTCCTGGCTTGGTCGAGCCAGGCGTCGAGCACCGGCGGAACGTTGAAGTACTCCTCGGTGGTCCGCTGGAGCCGGTCGATCCAGCTCTTGACGGTTTCGGAGATCTCAGCGTGGTCGACGGGGCGCGCTAGAGACACGAGGTGGCGGGCCGCGATGGCTACGAACCGTGCAGCGACCGGCGACTCTTCGGGTCGGAGCTCCTCCAGCCAGGAGTCGACGGTCTCGATCCCGATGGGGTCGATGCATCCGGCTGCGGCCAGCTCGATCAGACCGGCTCCCAGGGAGAGTCTGTCCCAGAGATGGTCGGTCTCCCATATCTCGAGGCCTTTGCGATAGCTGGACACGACTTCGGCGTGATGGCCGCGGTGGATCTCGATCTGGGTCCACCCGACGAAGACTTCGGCCCATCGGTGGATGGTCGCAAGGCTGAACCTCCTTCTGATGTTGTCCACGATCTCTTCGGCCTGGTCCCACCGACCGAGGGCCTCGAGGCCCTCGAGCACATTGCCCTCGAAGCCGATGCCGCTGGTGGCTCCAAACCCGTGGCGTTCGGCGAATGCCACCCCCTCGTCGTAGAGATCGGCCAGCTCCCGGTACCGACCCAGGTGGCCGAGGATGTAGCTGAGGGTGACGACGATCCGGGTGCCGGCACGGCCGTCATCGATCGACCTCGCCAAGTGAAGCTGGTCTGCGATGTTCTGGACAGCTTCATCGTCGCCGAGCTGGGCCCGCCAGAAGCCGATGTGGGCTCGAGCGGTGGCCTCGACACCCCGCTCGTCGAGTTGGGCGGCCAGGTCTGCTGCGGCTTCCAGGGCATGATCGGCCTCGGCCCGTTCCCCGGCGAACGCCCGGTTGATGGCCGACCGGACCTCCAGCCTGGCTCGCTCCACGGTTGGGGGTTCGCGGGGAAGCACCACGAGGGCCCGCTCGATGGCCTCGTGCATCCCGGGCGCGTTGGCATTCACCAGGTAGCCGGACAGTTCGAGGAGGGCCGCGCCCTCTTCGAGGGGGTCGCCGATCTCGGCCGCCTCGTCAGCCGCCCGGCTGGCTAGCTCGACGGCGACATCGAAGTCTCGGGCCAAGTCGGCCACCTCGGCCGCTCGTCGCAGGAGTCGGAGAAGGGAGACGCCGGACCTGTCGGCCGGGGCGTCGACTCGGTCCCACAGTTCGATGGCCCGACGGTAGTGCTCGCTGGCCTCGGCCGAGGCCCCAACGGCACTGGCCGCTGCGGCGGCTTGGACCGAGGCTCGCAACGCTTCAGGGAGCTGGGCTGCGTTCAGGTGAAGCCTTGCGATTTCCCCCAGCCGTTCGGGGCGATGGTCCTCCAGAACCCGGGCGGCCCGGGCGAACAGCTCGGTCCTCTCCCCGGGCAGCAGCTCGTCGAGAAAGACCTCTTTGACCAGCTCGTGGCGGAAGCGGAACCCGGCAGGTTCCTCAACCAGGAACCGCTCCCGACACAGGCTGTCGATCGCGGGCCGGTACCGGTCGGGGTTCAGCGCAGCCGTTGCCTGGAGCACCGTCGCATCGATGGGCACGGCCAGCGCGGAGGCCGCCTGGACACAAGCTAGCGCGTCCGGGGTGAGGCTCTGGCTGCGGGCCAGGATCACGTGGCGAACCCCGGCGGGGAGACGGCCGGTGTCGGCGTCGGCGGCCAGCAGTTCCTCGACGTAGAACGGGTTGCCGCCACTCCGCCTGACCAGCTCTCGCCCCTGCCCCTCGCTCATCGAATTGTCGAGAATGGCGGCAGCCAATTCGACTACTTCGGCCTGGCCCAACGGAACCAGGTCGAGTCGCTCCGGCCGAGCTGCATGCTCGAGGTCGGCCAGGAGGGGAAGGAGGGGGTGACGGCGATGGAGCTCGTCACTTCGGAAAGTGCCGATGAGCAGGACCCGATCCAGTCCGCGGGCCCGGACCAGCTCGCTCAAGAGGCCCCGGGTGGTCCGATCCGACCAATGAAGGTCCTCGACCGCAACGACCAGCGGACCGCGGGCTGACACTGTTCGCAACGTCGACCGGACCTGGTGGAAGAGACGGGCCAGCGCCTCAGCCGGCCGCGCCGCTGAGGCAGCATCGTCCTCTGACGCCACCCCACCGGCCAGCGGTTCTGGATCCAGCGAGGCCACCTCCGGGCCTTCCAATTCGGCCAGGATCTCGGCCACGGCGGTCACCGGGCGGACCTCGCCGCCGTGCTCGAGGCAACGACCACAAGCAGTCATTGCACCGGCATCTCGGGCCCGGTCGAGCAACTCTTCGAGCAGCCGGCTCTTGCCGATCCCGGCTTCCCCCGCGATGAACAGGACCTGCGGTGCTCGCTCAGACGCACCATCCAGCACCCGTCGAAGAACGGCCTGACCTACCGCCAACTCTTCGGCACGGCCGACCATATGGGTGCTCGACACACGCCTGGACACGTGACCCATCATCGCGCCGACAGCGTCGAAGACAAACCCGAGGTCCGGCAGGGGGCGCCCAAAGCGCTGTCCGAGCTGAACTGGCCCGAAGCGCCCACACGGCCGGGATCGGTCACGTCACCCCCCACCAGCTCAGACACACCTACGCCACCGCCCTGGTCAACGCTGGTGTCTCCCTCCAGGCCCTCATGGCCCTCCTCGGGCACGTCTCAGCCGAGATGAGCCTCCGCTACGCCCACCTGTTCGACTCCACCGTCCGCGCCGAATACGAACGAGCACTCCAGCCCGCCGTCCGTTTAGGCACATGGGTAGGCACACCCCCCGACCGGTGATCGTGGGCCTAGACCTCCTCCGGTTGGTAGCTCCAGTGAAGCAAGGTGAGCAGATCCCAGCGGTGGATCATAGAGGCCCGGCTCACCTCGATCGGGCAGTCCGGGCCCCACCGGCCGGTCAGGCAGCGGGAATTGGCATTCCCGCTCATTTGGCCAGTGTTGGACAGGACCGACTTTCAGCGGTCGGCGGGCAGGAGCGGCACAAGCCGATCAAATGCCAGCCCGCCCGAGCCCTCGCCGACGATCACGCATGAGCGTTGGTTCGGCGATCGGCACATCGTTGTGTTACGTTCCCTCCTGTCAACCATCGATATATGGCGAAGGGGAATCTTGTGGGACGAGTTGAAGGCAAAGTTGCATTGATCACAGGGGGAGCAAGGGGCCTCGGTGAAGCAACCGGGCGCATCATGGCGAAGGAAGGCGCCACCGTCATCCTCACCGACTTGCTCGACAACGAAGGCGAGGCGCTGGCCGCGTCGATCAACGACGAGGGTGGGACTGCCGAGTACATCCACCAGGACGTCACCGACGAAGCGTTGTGGGACACGATCACATCCGGCATTATGCCGGTAATCCTGTCAAGGGCTGAGTTCGAATTTCGCATGGTTCAGTCTCCTGTGTCGGTCTCGTCGATGAGGTGTTGGTAGAGCTTGGCTCGGCCGGGTTGGTGGCGGTC
>JAHEJX010000189.1 GCA_024638645.1 Actinomycetes bacterium | reverse complement strand
CCGGAAGTAGTCGCCCATGTGGTAGCCGCAGAACGGCAGCATCGCCATCGGGTCACGCCGGATCTTGCCCACCGCTCCGGTCGCGGCGGCGGTGGTCTCGGAGGCGACGGTGGCGCCGAGGTAGACGCCGTGACTCCAGTTGAACGCCTGGTAGACCAGTGGCGTCGTCGTCGTGCGCCGGCCACCGAACACGAGCGCACTGATCGGCACCCCCGCTGGCTCCTCCCAGGCCGGGTCGATGGTCGGGCACTGGGCCGCCGGCGCGGTGAAGCGCGCGTTGGGATGCGAGGAGAGCCGCCCGCAGTCGGGTGTCCAGTCCTCACCCTTCCAGTCGATCAGGTGCTTCGGAGGCTCGGCGGTCATCCCTTCCCACCAGACGTCTCCGTCGTCGGTCAGCGCGACGTTGGTGAAGATCGAGTTGGCCTTCATCGACTCCATCGCGTTGGGGTTGGTCTCGTACGACGTGCCCGGAGCCACGCCGAAGAAGCCGGCCTCGGGGTTGATCGCCCGTAGTTGGCCCGTTGCGTCGGGCTTGATCCAGGCGATGTCGTCGCCGATGGTCGAGATCTTCCAGCCTTCGTAGGCGTCGGGCGGGACCAGCATCGCGAAATTGGTCTTGCCGCAGGCGCTCGGGAACGCGGCGGCGATGTAGGTTGTCTCTCGTCCGGGCGACTCGACGCCCATGATCAGCATGTGCTCGGCCATCCAGCCCTCGTCGCGGGCCATGGTCGAGGCGATGCGCAGAGCCAGGCACTTCTTGCCGAGCAGCGCGTTGCCGCCGTAGCCGCTGCCGTACGACCAGATCTCGCGGTCCTCTGGGAAGTGGACGATGTACTTGCTGGCGGCGTTGCAGGGCCAGGAAACGTCCGGCTCACCGGGCCTGAGTGGCAGCCCGACCGAGTGCATGCACGGCACGAATCTTCCGTCGCCGAGCACCTCCAGCACTTTGCTGCCCATCCGCGTCATGATCCGCATGTTGACCACGACGTAGGGCGAATCGGTGATCTCGACCCCGATGTGGGCGATCGGCGAGCCCAGGGGCCCCATGCTGAACGGGATCACGTACATCGTGCGGCCCTTCATGCAGCCGCGAAACAGCGACAACAGCGTCGATTTCATCTCCGCCGGGTCGACCCAGTTGTTGGTCGGTCCAGCGTCGTCCCGGTTCCTGCAGCAGATGAAAGTCCGGTCCTCGACGCGGGCCACGTCCGCCGGGTCCGAGCGGCAGAGGAAGCTGTTGGGCCGAAGCGTCTCGTTGAGCTTCGTGAAGGTGCCCGACTCGACCATCTTGGCGCACAGCGCGTCATATTCCTCCTGCGAGCCGTCGCACCAGTGGACCCGCTCGGGCGAGCAGAGCTCGGTCATCTCGTCGACCCAGCTCAGCAAGCGAGGGTTGGTGGTTGGTGTCGCTGTCTCGACTATCATGGCGTCCTCCGTCCGTTTGTGTGCCGGTCAACCGGCAGTCCATCCTGTATTCGAGGAGACTCGACACCTCCTCAAGCCCCCGGGTTCCCCCCGGTGTGCCCTTTCGGAGCACACCCTGCCTACAAGGTCAACGGTGGCCGGCCAACACCCGGCGGTACGGGCTCCCTAGCCGCCCCTGGGGGTGGGCGCCTCAGGGCTCAGCTCGCTGAGGCATTTCGCAGATCTACGCGTCTCGTAAGTAACTCTTTTTCAGTGGTTTGTAGAGAGAGAGTGCGTTCCGGGCGGGGTTCCAAATCTCTCCCGTCAGGGCATCCACGCTGCAGGTCCAAGTTTCTTCAGCCGGGTTGGGTGTCCCTCTTGCGCTGCGTTGAGATCACCAGCTTCCCAGAGCGTGAGGTCGAGCCGGCTTGTGCTTCGAAGGCCGCCCTGAAGTCTTCCAGCGCGAACACTTTTTCGACGCGCGGTACGAGGACGCCTCGAAGCACGGCATCATGGACGAAGCGGACCCCGCGATTCCGAGACTCCTGGTCGTAAACGTGGTTGTAGACCGAAAACGGGCGAATGACGACGGCCTTCTGCGTGAAGGTGATTTCAGGAATCACTGTCGGTTGGCGGGCCATAGCTCCATAGAGAAAGACCACTGCGTCTTGCGCTACACCGTCCGCGTACTCCTCCATGAACGACCCACCGATTGGATCGTAGACGACGCGGCACCCTTCGCCGCGTGTGATTTCCAGCAACCGTTCCGCAACCTGCCCCTCGCTCTGTGTGATGACCCGTTCAAAGCCGCAATCGACAAGAAACCGACGATTCTCATCTGTACGGCTCGTCGCAATGGCCCGGGCACCGACCATCTGACAGAGCTGGAGGGCGGCCTGTCCCGCGCTGCTGCTGCCCGCGGGAACCAGAATCCAGTCGTCTTTCCGGATATCAGCGATCTCGATCAATGCGTAGTAGCCCGTCAGGAAGGAAACCCACACACAGCAGGCCTGCTCAGGAGAGAGATTGTCCGGCGAGGGCGCAACCCACTGCTCGGGTACAACGGCAGACTCGCCGTCGACTCCGTAACCGGCGTTCATCCAGGGCAGCGTGCCCACCCTGTCGCCCACCTCGAATGCCGTTACACCCTTTCCGACGGACTCGATGATGCCGGAGCACTCGTCGCCAAACCGATTCGGCAGATCCATCGTGAACACGTAGTCGTTCTCGAACAAATCGAGATCACCGTAGTTCAACGAGAAGGCTTTCACCTCGATACGAACCTCTCCTGGGCCGGGCTCGCTTGCTGGGATGTCGTCGAGCCTGATTCCGTCGATCCCGGTGTATTCGTGCAGGCGGAGGACCTTGGGCATGTCTAGTCTCCTGATACTCGGTGGGCGCGGGTCATGGACCTACGACTGGGTCTGACGAGCCCTCTTCATTCGATAGAATCTCTCGGATCAAGGGAAACTGCAGGAGCGGGGGATTGCGTTATGGCGCGCGACCGGAGCAAGGTCAAGCTCGACTCCATCAATCGGAAGATCTTGAAGATCATCCATACGGAGGCCGACATTTCGAATGCCGAGCGGGCAACTCGCATCAACTTGTCGCCGCCGGCGGCC
>JAHEJX010000103.1 GCA_024638645.1 Actinomycetes bacterium | reverse complement strand
CGTACCGAGCAAGCTTGCCGTCGGCGACCATCCCGTCCAGCCCCTCGAACAGATCGGGGTTGTAGTACACATCACTCGGCGGACAGTGCAGCTGCAGCAGATCGATCCGCTCCGTCGACAGGTTCTGCAGGCTTCGGTCGACGAATCCTCGGATGTGGTCGATTGTGTACCCGGTGGCGACATGCGGGTCGAGCCTCCGCCCCGCCTTGGTGGCGATGAAGATCTCCTCACCAGGGCGTTCGCGGTCGAGCCGAGCAAGCAACCGCTCGCTCCTGCCGTCGCCGTAGACGTCCGCGGTATCGAAAAACGAAACTCCACGATCGACGGCTTCGTGGAGGCTGGCCATAGCGTCGTCTTCCGATACGTTGCCCCATGAGCCCCCGATGGCCCAGGCGCCAAAACCGACCTCCCCCACTTCAACCGCGGCGCGGCGCATGTTTCGCTTGCGTATGGCTGCCTCCTCGAATCGACCAGACGTTACCGCTGGTTGCGTACCAGCCTCACTCGAGACGCGCGATCTCTTCGCGCAGGGCATAGAGGATGGGCAGCGTTGCGTGGTCTTTGGGACGGCCCGCTGCCTCCTTGGAACGGATGACGTCGGCCAGCGCCGCCACCGGGACCTTCTCCCCTGCCAGCTCGTAGGTGTCGCTGGCGGCGTGGAGAGCATCGAAACTCTCGATGCCGGCCGGGGCGAAAGCCAGGTCGAGGTCACCACAACGCGTTGACATGTTGAGCGTCGCCATGGAGGCCAGCAGCGCAGGGTGGGGATCAAACGCCACGCCGTCCGGATCAGCGGTGGAGCGCACTCTGGCTTCCAGGTCTTCGAGGGCCCTCGACAACCGAGCCAGATTCGCCGCTCCCGGCGCCGGCATGATGTCGGCGTCGTTGGTCATCGCGGTCGAGCCGCGCAGTACTGCGGCCAGACCGCCGATGAGCACATAGTCGACCCTGTGAGCCGATAGCACACGGAAGAGGCACTCCGGGTCGAGCGGGGCCGGCATCAGTCTGCGAGCTGCGCCGTCGCCCGCATCCGGCTGAGGTTGACGACGGAGGCGAGCCGCTCCTCGGGATTGAGCGCCAGTTGCTGGCGGATCTGCGCTCTGTCCACGTCATCCTCGTGTAGTTCGATCGCGAGCCGGAAGCCGCAGGCACGAGCAATGGCGGACAACGTTGTCAGCCGCGGCTCATCGTGGCCACGTTCCCATCGCGACACCGCCGACTGCGTCGTACCGAGCCGGAGTGCCAGCTCGTGCTGTGACAAAGCTGCAGACTTGCGGGCCCGGCGCACCATGGTGGCAGCTGAGTCGGGCGCTGGATCGAGACGAGAGGTCATTGCTCGCATGGTATAACGTTATCGCTATCTTGTCGATAGTGTATACGCTATACCAATGCCACTTCGGCAAGCCATCACCCGTCAGGCTCCGACGGTGAGGTCCGGAGCTGAGCCTCAGCTCCCTCCGTATCAGTGGACCATCGTCGAGATAGTGCCCAGATCATGAGTCCCACGCACGCCAGTGCCAAGGCGCCCCACTGACTTGCTGTGAAGGGACCGATGAGACGGTCGGCTATCAGTCCTTCTCTCGCCGCCCCGACGCGACCGAAGTCGACAAGGAATCGCTGCAGGCCGTACCAGATAGCCCAAACCGCAAACAGCTGTCCCTGGCTGCGGGTGCTCCAAAACCGGCGGGCCGCAACAACGACGATGACAAGTACGGCGGCCCCAACTAGGTCGTAGAGCGCCGTGTGGTGGTACGGACCGCAATCTCCGAGCGTGGCGCAGGAGGTCTCGAGGCTGGAATGTTGCGGTGCGACTGAATCGCCGGGTCGCAGCAGGTATCCGAGGACGAAGTCGGTCCTCGAACCGAGGTGCTCGACAATCGCCAAGTCGCCCAAGCGGGCGAGAACAACGCCGACGGCCAGGGCCAGTGGAGTCATGTCGAGGAGATCGATGAATGGCAACCCCAGCCGGCGGGTCATGAGCCAGGCGACGCCGATTCCGCCGGCGATTCCCGCAAAGCTGGACTGGCTTTCGAATGCGGCTGAGAGGCTGTCACCGCGCAGGAGCGCCAAAGGCACGGAGAAGAGCCTGGCGAACACCAGCGCACTCAGCAGGCCCACGGCCAGGACCTTCACCGCTGCATCGCCGTCGAGACCACGCCGGTCGACGTCTCGCATGATGAGCCATGCCCCGACGGATAGGCCAAGCCCAATTGCTACGCCGTGCATCGAAACCGTGATCGGTCCGAGGTCGACGAGCGGAATCGGTGGATAACTGATGGACGCGAGGCTCTCCGCTACAGCCACAGTGCCATTGCTCCGAGTGCGGGGACGAAGAGAAGCTTCGCTGCCTGAGCGGTTGGCCCAATCCCGTCGAGGTTCTTCTCGTGTCGGCTTGCCATTGCGAACCATACAAATGGAAGCACCGGCAATGCCAGAGCAACAAGCACTCTGCCTTCGACAGAACCTGATACCGCTGCCGCGGAAAGCACAACGGCGTCCAAGACCAGCAGTCCGACAAAGAAGCGCCAGACCAACGAACCTCGCCAGGCGGTTGCCGCGGTCTTCACAAAGAGAACGTCGTGCCAACGGTCGCGAGCTGTCTTG
This sequence comes from Actinomycetes bacterium, assembly GCA_024638645.1. GTDB lineage: Bacteria > Actinomycetota > Acidimicrobiia > Spongiisociales > UBA5794 > JAHEJX01. Next base: position 9,866 of record JAHEJX010000103.1, on the reverse strand, counting down.
GCGTATTCGTAGACGAGATACGAGACGAAGATGACGAGAGCCAAAGCTCCGACCTCGGGAGTCACACCTCCAGTTGCCAAGGCAGCCAAACCCAACACCAGGGCAACTTCTAAGGCCACACCGAGATTGCCAACCAATGGCACGCTCTTCAAGACCACCGAATAGAGAAATGCAAGGGCGAGCATCCCGACCGCAACCGTCCTGACAAGCATGTTCGGAAGGATGACGATGCCCGCCAGTGCCACTGCCACCGACATTGCCAGCAGTTGGCCGGCAAACCGACGGCTCACCCGGCCCGACGGAAGAGGCCGCCCAGGCTTGCCGACGCGGTCCAATTCTTCGTCGACCAAGTCGTTGACCACGTTTCCCGCGGCAAGGGTGCCGACGACCGTTGCGATCACCGCAATCGCTGTTCTTGCATCCGGCGGCGCATCCCCTACCCCTAGGCCGATCCACGCTAGAAGCACCACGAAGAGGACATTTTCGAATCGGAGCAGCTGCACTACTGCCACGGCGCGCTCTGGGACCACGTTCCCAAATTACGCTGTCCAGCACGCGTCCGCACGGTTGGGCGGTTCATTGAGTAGCGTTGACAACAGAAGGTCCTAGCCGGCCAGGGGGTGCGGAAATGTCAAGGCGGACTCTCTACCTCTCACTGTTCATTGCCGGACTCGTCGCGGCCATTGCTTGCGGCGGCGACGACAACGGGAACGGTGGAAGCGGAACGAGCGGCAACACGTCTCAAACGTCTGTGGCAACTACAAAGGCAGTCGCGACCATCGAAGTTTCGGCCGACGCCGGATGTACCGCCAGATCTGCGTTCGCGGGCGAGGCCAACGCCTCCCTACTGATTATCGACCCGTGCACTCCATCCGGAGAGGTCGCGCTCAACAGCGGCGGCAGGATCACGGTTGATACGGCCGGCGAGGGGTATCTCGACTTCACGAGCACGGTGGGCGAAAAGCGCATCTGGGTGTTGCACAACTCGCTGCTTCTTCTTTGTACTACCGGACCCGACGACGATCCGACGGCGGCGGATTGCATCAGCGGATTTGGTGTCTGGAACAACAACAACCCCGACACGGTTGCGATCACCGCCAACGCGTCTGTGACGCTGGTCGGGACCTACGTCCTGATTGGCTACCTGGAAGAAGCGGACCAGACCATCGTCGTTCCCTTCGATGGGACCGTCATCGTCCAAGGCGATCCCGACGCCATCCCTGGAGAGGGCGAACCGGTCGAGCGCGGTGCCTTCTGGTCGTTCGGCGCAGCTGGCGAGCGGTTCGGCCCAATAGAGGAGTTCCCCGAGCTGGCGGCGGCCCTCGGAATAGAAAGCTGGGTTGTCTCCGCCGTACGGCTCGCCGCGGCGGACGGGTTCCCGCCACCGGTGCCGCTGCTTGCCAGAGAGGCTGTCAATGTGCTGGGCGCAGGCGCGTTCGGCGACCCCGAGGGCGGCGATATCTTCCTCAACGGGATCTTCTGGGAGGACATGGGCGCCGAGCTGACGATCAGTGCGCTCATGGGGAGCCGGGGAGCCCTCAACGTTCTCGCCTTCGAGTTCGACCCGGGGCGACTGGAGGAGTTCTCAGCTGAGCGGGGCTTCGAACAAGTTGTCGTGTACTTCGACAGCGACGTTGCGGCATTTGTGGCGACGGCGGTCGCAGAACAACTGTCAGGCGTGGGTTTCGACGCAGTCGTCGAGGGAATCGACCCGGCAGAAGGCCGATCACTGCTGACCCGCTCCGACGAAGAGGGGGTGTCGGCAATTCTGGTGACCGGTGGCTAGAGGCCCTGGAGAGCGGAGAGCATGATGATCCCAACCTCAATCACGGACCAACTCGGCACTTGGCCCGGCTCGTTACAGGAGCCCGAGCTGGGAGCCGCGTTGGTATCGGCTGGCATTCTCCAGGCAAACCCTGAGATTCTCGACGGCGGAACGGAGGCCTCCGGGCTGGCACAGCGCCTGGAGGAGAGGCTCGAGCGGGCTCAGGAGTACGGCGATGTCAGCTCGTGGCGCCCCCCGGTCGAAGTGCTCGACCTCCTCAGCGCCGACGAGTTCTATCGAGCAATCAGCTCTCACGGGGCCCGCGTCGAGATCGACCCCGATGCCGGATTCGTTTCCATGGCAGGAGACTGGCAACAAGCGCTGCTGACAGGTGCTGCGGCGCTCGATGGCAATCTCGGCGTGTTTTCCCTCCTCGCGAGCTCGGGAAGCGCCGGGTGGCGCTGGCCCCTGCCGGTCGGGCTGCTTCCGGACGCTGCATCTGCCGCCGTCGCCGCCCGCCTGCACGACTACACATCTTGGCCAGAGTTGGAGAACCTGGTGCCACCTGAAGAATGCGACGTTCTCCTGGTCCCCCACGACGTCTCCGCGCTCGAGGCACTGGAAGTGCCTCCCGGTGTTTCACCGTCTCTCGTGGTGGTGCTTGGTTCAATCGACGTCGACTGTGGCCATGTCGCGGACTTTGCGGACCGGTGGGCCGACCGCTTCAACGCGTCTGGTTGCCACTTCGCCGGCGGTGTGGAGGCGACCGACTGGATGCGCGCGTTTCTCCGCGAGTTCTCCCACAACCAACCGCTAGATGTGACTCTGGCCAGGGCGAACGCTGAATCGGCGCAGCGCTCGGGTTACACGGCACTAGGACGAGGATTGGTCAGAGAGGTGCGCCTGGCGCGGCTCGTCGAGCAGTTCGTCAGAGACCTCGACAGGGCGCAGCCACGAGACATCGAGGTCACTGATCCGGTGCGTTGGACGCTGGCCGGATTTCCCGCTGCACCAGTCCTTACTGCAACCGAAGTCGTCGAGTACCTGGCCGACAATGCTCACGAGTTCCGCTACGACGAAGAGTCCCGAGAAGCAACCGGCGTGGCGGAGCTGATGCGCGCAGTCGGTGAGCTCCCGACGCTAGTGGCAGCGAACGGTGGACAACATCGAGGCGATCGGCCCGAGGAGATTCGTGTCATCAATGGCGCCCTCTTCGACGGCGCCACTCGACAGCGCACAGCCCTGACGGTCGGCGTCGAGTACAAGCTCGACGTCTGGATTGGGCAACCAACTGAAGACTCAGACACCCTCCCTGGAGCAGCGCCAATCCCAACGGAGGACTTGCCGACGGGCCCGAAGCCCCTCCGCGTTGACTTCCTGTCCCCACGCAACCACTGGCCAGAGCAGTCGATGACTCTCACCCTCGAAGACGAGGGCGACACCGACCACATCATCTTCGGCGTCCAGGCGGACGAGCCGGGCCCGTTCTTCGGACGAATAGTGGTCAGCTACGAACGCCGCGTGCTGCAAACCGCGACAGTGAGGGCTCGCGTCGTCTCAGAAGCGCCATCTCGCATTGGGCGTCCCGTGATCGAGGTCGAGACCGTGGTCAGAAGCCACCTCGCCGAGATCCCTGGGAGCCAGAGCTTTGACCTTGCCATGGTCGTCAACAACGACGATGCAGGTGACCACACAGCGTCGGTGATAACAGAGGACGGCGTCACGCTGCGGTCGGTCGACGGGCTGCAACAGGCCAAGGACGATCTCGTTGCCCTGCTGACACAAGTTGCCGACAGCCCCGAGGACTACTCGGCCATCACTTCGCAGTTTTCAGTCGAGCTGCTTTTTGAGCTTGCGACTCTCGGCGAGGCCATGCACGAGACCTTCATCGCAGACCACGGAATCAAGCCAGAGTTCTTCGACGTCGGTCGCATCCAGCTCATTTCGGCATCACCCGAGTCTTACCTTCCGCTCGAGTTGTTCTACGCAGGTCCGCCACCGACCGACAATCCCAACCCGATCCTGTGCGACAACCACGTTGATGCCGCCAAGACCGGCACGTGTTCAGTGTGCGAGGCGGAGGGCGCAGAATCCCGGGACCCGATGCCAATCTGCCCGGCCTGGTTCTGGGGGGTCCGCTACGTGGTCGAACGCCATGCGCACGATCCGGAGTTCAAAGAACTACCCGGAGACTTTCTGCTGCAGAACGAGCCGACGCCGCAGCGCAACACACTGCACATGCTCAAGGCGGTTGTAATGGCCATGAGCGGCAACGTGCTGTCGGAGCACAAGAAGATGATGCGCAAGAGCCTTCCGGGTGCCGCAAGCTCAACCGAGGAAGCGACCGGCTGGGACGATCTCAAGGTCAGAGTCGGTGCCAGCAATCCATCGCTGTTGCTGCTACTCCCGCACACCGAGAAGCTCGGAGTGGCGTTCGCCATGGAGATTGCCGACGACAAGCTGCTCAGGGCCAACAGGATCCGTAAGGAGTACGTGAGCCCTTCCGGTGAGCCCACGATCGCGGCGCTCTTGGGTTGCGACACAGCCAACACCGAGGTCCCGTTCCAAGGCCTTGTGCCGCGATTCCGCCGTGCAGGCGCAGGCGCGGTTATCTCCACGGTCAACACGGTCCTTGGGCGACACGCAGTGCCGGTCGCCACCAAGCTGTTGGAACTGGCCAAGGCGATTCCCAAGGACGAGACAGTGGGGATGGGCGAGCTGATGCGCGACCTCCGCCGGACCACGCTGAGCGACGGATACCCCATGGTGCTATCGGTCGTCGGCTTCGGCGACGCTGACTGGCGAATAGCGGGGGCTGGGGGTTCCGATTGAGTGTCTTCAGCATAGAAATGCTGCCTGCCGCAGAGGGCGACGCCCTGTGGATCGAGTACGGCGACCCACAAGACCCCTACCGAGTCTTGATCGATGGCGGAGTCTGGGCAACTCACAAAGCCATCAGAGAGAAGCTCGACGCTATTGAAGGCAAACGCCGCTTCGAACTTATCGTCGTGACTCACGTTGACAACGATCATATCGACGGAATGGCGAAGCTACTTGCCAACGACCAGCACCTCGATGTCGGCGATTTCTGGTTCAACGCCTGGGATCAGCTCAAGGCCGTCGACGCTCTTGGTGACAAGCAGGGCGAGATCCTCTCCTATCGAATAGCGGAATGGTCATTGCCCCACAACCGCCGGGCCGAAGGCAGCGCGATCGGCTTGCCGCGCGATGAGGCCGAGCGCTTGCCCTGCTACCAATTCGATGGTGGCCTGCAGGTGACGGTCGTAGGGCCTCCATACCGGGAGCTGCAACGCCTGCGACGCGACTGGAAGAGGACGATCGAGAAGTTGAAGCTGCGTCCGGGCGACAAGCGCACGGCCGAAAAACTGATTGAGGACCAGAAGAAGTACCAGCCAGACAGGCTGGGCGGCGAGCCGAACCTCAAGACGTGGGCGGCACGCAAGTTCGAGGATGATGGGAGCGTGCCGAACGCCAGCAGCATCTCGCTGCTCGCCGAATACAAGGGCCGCTCCTTTCTGTTCACCGGCGACGCCACAAGTGCCAGCTTGGTGGACGGATTGGATCGCCTGAAGAAGGAGCGCGGTCTCACCAGGATCAGGGTCGACGCGTTGAAGGTGCCGCATCATGGGAGCAAGAACAACCTCAGCACGGAGGTGATGAAGCGTCTCAGCTGCGAGAACTTCCTCATCTCGACCAACGGCAGCAAATTCGATCATCCGGATGACGACGCAATTGCCCGGATAATCACCGGTAGCAAGAACCCGAAGCTCTACTTCAACTACTTCTCTCCCGACAACCAGAAGTGGGCGAACAAACGCTGGCAAAGGAAGCACAAGTACCGCACGGTGTATCCCCGAGAGCTGGAGACTGGGGAGCATGAAGAGGGCATCCGAGTCGAGTTCCCGGCCGCCAGTGGGTGATCCGGGGCGGATCCTGGCAAAGTGACCCGTCTATGACCGACCGCACCCGTCTGGAGTACACCGACTTCCAAGTGACGCTCCATCACGCGTCCACCGATGGCAACTCCACAAAAGTCGCGGTCTTCGAGGGCCTGGATGCAGATTCTTCGGTTGAGGTTCCTGTCGATCGGTCCATCTTCTTGGACCCCAAGGCTGGCGAGTCAGCCGGCTTCATGGAAAGGCTCGACGGCGGTGACGTGACTCAGACCGAGCTGTATGAGATCGGCGAGCAGCTAGCCGACATTGCACTACCGACTATCAAGCCGCGCAACGTTGAGCAATCGGTACGCGAGCGATTCATCGCCAAGGAGGCCGCAGCGAAGGCCACTCGGAACGGTGCCCTGCGGATCCAGCTCGTGATTCGAGACCCGGGTCTCATGCAACTGCCGTGGGAGTTCATGGCGGTCAAGCAGTCGTCCGGCGGTTGGCGAGAACGCGACTTTCTCGCGTTGCGGCGCAGGCTGTCCATCGTCCGTGCAGGCGAAAGGGTGGAGTCAAGGCTGGCGGCACCCGGCGTTAGCCTCAAAGTGCTTGCAGTCTTGGCGTCACCCGGTGGCAAGTTTGCTGATCTCAATCTCACAAAGGACCGTGAGGCACTCCAACAAGCTGCCGACGCAATCGTCGGCGACGACGTCAATCCGGTCGACGTCAGCTGGGTCGATCCACCGACGGTCGACGAGCTGACCGAAATGGTGGATGAGTCAGTCGACGTCTTCTATTTCGGTGGCCACGGGACATACGAAGAGAACAAGTCGAGTCTGGTGTTCCAGAAAAAAGACCATCCAACGCAAGCAGTGATCTACTCGGCCACGATGGTGGGGCAACTGCTCACAGACAAGAATGTCCGGTTGGCGGTCCTCGGTGCCTGCGACACAGGGCGCACGGGAGGTCAGTCGCTTTGGGCCGGCGCCGCAGACGAGCTGATCCAGGCGGGCGTTCCCCACGTAGTTGCCTATCAGGCCAAGGTGGTCGACGCAGCCGCCGGCCTGGCGGCGGCCAAGCTCTGGGAGTACACCTCGGCGGGCTTCTCGATCGACCAGGCCATTGCGGACGCTCGCACGGAGATGCTGCACAGGCTGCGAGACTCGCCTGCGGAGTGGGGCAAAGTGGTGCTCCATGAGGCAATCGGTGTCAGCGGCCGACTCTTCACGCTCGAGGCCGTGGAACACCGCGCACAGCTCCTCGACGTCCTGACCGATGAGTTCGCCGCGTGGCTCGGCCGGAAAGGCGCCTCCGACCGCACGAGTGTCTATCGGTCTGCCGTGTCGGAGGAAGCCCACGACGTGATCGCTCTGGAGTCGGCAGAAGTCGAGCTGAGAGATCCAGGACTCGATGATCCGCTCGCCTCCCCCTATCGCCCCTTCCAGCACTTCTCGTTCCAGGACCGGGATGCGTTCGTTCGCGAGAGAAAGAAGGCGGAGGCGGAGAGTCGGCTCCGTGAGTCTGCAGCTGTCCTGATCACAGGGCCGGCCGGATCTGGAAAGACATCACTCGTGCTGGCCGGGATTGCGCCGCCACAGATAGAGGCAGGGCATGCCTTCATTCGTGTGGCTGAATATGACGACCTGGCCGGCCAACTCGCTAATGACCTCACGGATCTGGGTCTGGCCGATCTCCCCTCGACGACAGAATTCGCCGCAGTACTGGAGAGCCTCGGCCAGCAGAACAACGCCAAGATCCCAATCATCGTGCTCGACCAGTTGGAGCAGCTCGCCGACCCGTCTGTACCTACGAACCCGGTAGTCGATGGACAGCTGACCGCCTTGCTGAAGGCCGCAGCACGAGGACTTATGAAGGTGATCCTTGTCAGCCGGGATAACGCTGAGCCATACCTTCACGAGATCCGAAACGGCGTCGGCGATCTCGAGTGGTCGACGGTCTCCGTCCCCTACCTCACTACCAAGGAGGCGGTCGACGCAGTCAAGATCCCGGGAACGAGGCTCTTGAAGACCGTTCACTACGCACAAGGCATACCTGAGAGGATCGCCGACGAACTCGCCACAGACGGCCGCGGTGTCCAGCCCGCTCTCCTCGCCGTCGTCTGTGACCGGCTTTGGACCGAAGCCGCTCGTGCCGGGGAGCAGGGTGAATGGCGCATCAGTGGGCCCGGAGAAGGAGGCGTCGACCGCCTGCTGGCCCAATCTCTCGACAAGTTTCTCGACGAGAAGCTTGCTGGACTCAGCGGTGCCGCTCTAAAGATCCTCGGCTCTCCGGACCTTTACGGCGAACGGCAGTGGGCCGAGTTGGAGACGAAGGACGACAAGAGCCACGCACAGGCGGTGGCCAGTCTCGTCCAACTCGGACTTCTGGCGCGCCGAACTCGTCCGGCAACGGAGTATCGCTATTCGAGCCCAGCGGTTCGCCGCTTGGTCGTCAAAAGCCAGCCTTGGCGAGTCCGCAGACGGGAAGACGCTCAAGCCACGCTCGACTCGATCACTTCGGACTGGCAACGTGACCTGCTGCCGAGCCGCGGCCACCTGATCTACATATCTGCCTCAGCGGATCAACTGAAGCCCACCTTGGACCAGCGCACGCTCCTGATCAGGGCCAGCCTCTTGCATTCTGTGGATCCATCGATGTGGATCGAATCAGGTGCCGCCGCCGAGGCCGCCGAATCCGAGGAGTCGTTGGTCAAGCAAGTCGGGCAAGCCGACAGCCCTGGGCGCAGAATTCCATGGGACAGCGAGTCGGGCAGAGTTCTCGGTGTACCCCACGACACCGCAATTGAACCGCCCGAGGGCGTTGGCCCATACACGTGGTGGGCGCTCAACGGCCAAGACAGAACATCACGCCTCACCGCAGGACTGATTGCCTCAGTTCATGACTTCGGAAAGAACCTGGACGAAGCAGCAGGTGGCACGGCTACGGGCGACGAACGACGCCTCCGGCGCCGCAAGCGGCAGCTTTGGGGAATCCTCGACGACAAGGTAGGACTCACTGGCCAACACACAAAGCCTCTTTCCGCCGCGGACCGCGTGGGCATCTTTCTGGCCAGAAGCCGGTTCCGTATCGCCAGAGACCGGCGCTACCTGGGATTTCACGCCCGCCGGGTTGGGCTGCTGTCGGGGCTGATTCTGGGATTACTACAGGCTGTCAACTTGCTGCTCGTCGGCTGGCCAAGCTCATCGAGATTCACTGATGCGCTCGGGGAGTTCTTCGAGTACCTGGTCATCGGTGGCTTGCTGGGAGCGGCGATCGGCCTCGGGATGCAACTGCCACAAACCCTCGGCTGGCGTCAGGGCGACGAATCCAAGGAGGGCCAGCGGACGCAGGCAGTAACCCGGTTCCTGGGTGGAACAATCGGATTCGCCCTCATGACAGTCCTCCTGGAACTAAGCGAAGGGCGCCAGTTCTGGCGCCGCCCCATGACCGTCGTGGTCATGGCAATCTCGGGTGCTCTCATCGCGGCAGCTGCGCTGTATTCCGCCGAGTCCGGCGAGACCGAGAAGTCGAAGCTCAGTCACAAGCTCGAATTCTGGAGGTGGCCAACTCTCGCCGCAGGTTCGGCCATTGCCCTCTTGCACTGGATCGTCCGTCTTCCCGCAGACGCCAGCTGGAAAGGAATGCTGCTCTTCGCGAAGTCGCGGGACAACTACTTCGTGGTGTTCAACCAGCTGCACAGCTCGAATACACCGTCGCAAGCGCGCTCCTACCTGTATATGTCGCTCGCCAATACCTTGCTTGCCGGCATCGCCCTCGCGGGAGCAGCCCGTGCCGGAAGGCGCTCGGCGCAGAGTGCCGCCGCAGAGCTGCGGCGCACCGAGGAGCGGATTCCGGCGGAGCCTGAGCTCCTCGACACGGCGACCTGACCTCACCCTGTGCCCGGATCCGGCCTCGGAGACTCGAGCGTCGGCTCCAGCCAGTCTGATGCCGCGAGCCCAAGCGCGTCCCGAAGCTTCGTCGTCACCGACTCCGCGGTCACGTCGCTCGGGAACTGGAAATACAGAGCGTGCGCATAGCCAGGGATCAGGCGCTTTGGCGTGTTCCCGGTGAGCTTGACGTCCTTGATCCCCCTGCCAAACAGCGGCGCCAGAGGGCCGGCAAACCAATCGCCAAAGAAGCCGGCCTCGGCCGGGAACCACATGTTTGTCCAGCGCACGACCGCGAACGGCGCGCCGTGA